>CAZQYT010000164.1:0-4007 GCA_964597475.1 uncultured bacterium
ATAAAACACATTAAAATCTTCTGCACCTAAATTATCATCCAAATCATCAAAAAAAGGTGCAAGCATAGCATATGGACCTAATGGATGGGCAATGGAATTATTAAAAAAATAATTTATTTCATTACAAGATTCACTTGAATCCCTTTGTAGGCATGGCATAAAAGAAGCCCACCCATTTGAACATATCGTAATCGAGTCAAAAGAATGACCATAATACTGAAAAGAAAAGCCGAGATTAATACGAGTCAATGTATCATCTAGTAATTCAAGATTAATTCCAGGCTTGTGGTCAACTAAACTAAAATCAATCCCCAAATCATTATGTTCACCTTCAGGCCCTAATTCAATCCAATCATGCCCATCTAAATCAATTGTCATTGAATATTCATATTCATGATCATTACTTAAAATTTCATATTGATGATCTAAAAATGTGTTACCATCATCTAATACAAAATTTAATTCCATCTTTTTCTGATGATATTGAGGTTTGTTTAAATAGAAATCAATATGAGAATTATCTAATAAATTAGAAAAATCAATATTCAGTTCACCAAATGCATTGGATAACCCCTTCCCAATGATTTCACCATCAAACAATAAAACACCTACTACATCCATTAAGGGTTCATCTGATATTTTATCAACAATAATCGTTGACAAATGTGATGAATGCAAATCAGTATCTAAATCCACAGCCATGTCTCTTGGCTTTTCAAGCCAAACTGGCAAACTAGGATCGCCTATGACGCTATATACTTTATGATAAAAGTTTACAATATTGACTGAACCATAGGGACCATTTATCTCTAAACCTCCAAATTCTTTCAATAATGACTGCTTACCGGCATGCAAAGCAGGACCTAACTCAGGGACTCTTCCTTCTAGAAGCTCATCCCAAATCACTGCACATAATACATTATTAAACCTAGTATCAGTATCCAAATCTGAAGGCCCAATCATTGCAGCGGCACCTTTAGGATTATTAATGCTACCTCCCGTAATCAACACTTCACCAAAAGATTTATCAAGACCACTCCCACCAAAATCATTACCAAAATCTCCAGTATTACAAACAAAACTCATAACTATTGGCAATCGCCATCCATTATTAAGCCCAGGGTCAATATTTTCTCTATGAAAATAAGGCTTATGCCAACCATTTGCATCTCCCCACCCACGATAATTAATTATGCCAACACCATCATTCCACGAAGAGCTAATTAAAGGATTATCTATCTGTTGATTACCTAAGTGAAAAAATGCAGTATCTATTTTAGCATACCCATGGAAATTCAATTCATCCATTAGCCATCTAGATGTCCATACTGGAGTTACTGGCCAACTTGAAGGATGAGCATCACTAAAATTACCTGCAACCAATAATGCATTATTCAAAAAAGTATAATCTGTAACATAATCCAATAAAACATACTGAATGGATCTTTTCTTTATTTTTTTCAAATCATCTTGAGTCCTAATTGGCCACCTACCTATCATAAATCTAGGGTTCAATGGGGCATTTTCAGCCTCACTAAAATAAGTATATGGATAATCTGTAACATCAAATTCACTCTCATTATAAGATGGTGTAGTATGTGGAGGAATAACATAGCTACCATTAACATCCCCTATCAATAATACATATTCTAATAAAGGATTTTCTGAACTATACCAATCTAAATAAGATTTCAAAGCAGAAACGGTCCCACCTATATCTCCATAATCAATAACCTCTACATCATATCCTTGAGTTTTTTTAAATTTGATAAAATTTCCAGTAGCTTCATCTTTTAAAATATTCTCTAAAGATTCATCTGCCAAAACGATCATATAGATCCCACGAGAATATGTATGCCCCATATCTTCATGATGAAAAAAACGATCTATTAAAGGAAAAGTCTCTCCAAAAAGAATTGAAGAAAAAAATGAAAATAAACATAATCTTATATAAAACTTCATATAATCATTTTATTTTCATTATTTTATATAATAATACCATCCAAAAATTTAACTAACAATTTGCATATAAAATGCAATTTGCCAATGCTATCACATCTATTGCATTCCATTCATTATCATTATTCATATCAGCAGAACAGTTATGCTCAATCATATCACAATTATCACTAAGCACACAATTTACCATTACCATTACATCTATCACATTCCATTCATTATCACCATCAACATCTCCCAACTGCGTTTGACACGCTTGAAGTATTTTTAATTCATTAAGATGGACGCCACGATAATTTATTCTATCATCATTTTCTAAAATAAAACATAAATGACCATTAGAATGATCATTTGGCAAAATCAATGAAATGAACTTTTCATGGTAATGATAATCACCTCCATTAAGTTCCATAAAGCTTATTGAATCTCCCAAGTTTACATAATACCCTTTAAAATAATCATAATCAAATTCTAACTCATATTTTACATCCATAATAATCATCAAACTATCTCCAGCGTTCAAATTACCTAAAGAAAATATTAATGAATCAGAATCATCAATGAAACTAATATCAGCTTTTTGATAAATCATGTCTTCATTTAATACGAAATACAATAATGACTTTTCTTCAACTAAATCAATTGTTGATATTTGCGTGGCATATCCAGCTGAACTTAAAATGACTTCATAATGATCTTCAGGAAGATTAATACTCTCCATTAATGGAAAAAACATTGTATCTGATTTAAATGCACCTTTAAATATCAATCTAGAATTAACTTCCATATCATAAGAAGATTTAACATCTACATAAACATCATGTCTATTTAATGGATGTAAAAATATGTTTTTTGTAGTTGGACCCGCAGAGCTATGTTCTATGTTCAATGTATCAGACATATATCCATATGCAGAAACAATCATTGTATATTCATCATTAGGATGTAATATTCTACAATAATATCCAAATTTATCTGTTTTTCTTGGATGTAAAATATCTCCTTGTTCTAATTGTAATATTTTAATTCTAGCATCTAGAATTGGTTCATTTGAATTTACATCAGAAACAATACCAACGACTTGATTTGCATCAGTTGATTCACCTAAAGCATTTATTGCATCTTGACCTGCAGCTCTCATTAACAAATGGAAAAATGCATTCATATTAGATTCTAAAACTTCATTCAAGTAGTCAGACTCAATTAAAAAACCTGCACCATAATCAAAATTAGGAGTATAACCCACTTCAACCAAATATTGAATACAACCTGTTTCTCTGTAAAACCAATCATGAGCATTACCTTTTCTATAACTACTACCTGTATGACCATAATTTTGCCCTTTATCCATACCTGAAATTTCTGCAATTTCCATTCCTAATTTTTCAATAGTTGAAAATCCAGGTGCATATTGCCTATTCCCCTCTCCGTTTTTATCTTTCCAAGCCCAAGGATAAATTACATATCTATCAATACAGCCTGACCTAGAACTATGATATGCAATGGATAATACAAAATTATGTTTGCGTGCTAAATCCATGATTACTTGAACTTCAGATTCAGAATTTGGATGTGAACCTCTATAATAATCAAAATCATCTTTATACCCAGAATTACAAGAGAACGTTGGCGCTAAAAGTGAATCACCAAAATTCCAATTAAAATCAAAATTTCTATTTAAATCCACACCATCTATGTCTTGACCTACCCCCGCTAAATAATCAAAAACACCTTCCATTCCAAACGTATGGTTCCCATGGTGAAAAACATCTGTTTTATTTTTTCTAAATGTTGCATCTTTAACTTCATTTCCAGAAGCATCCACATATCCATGGACAACTCTTAAACCTTCAGGATTAATAGTAGGAACAACCCATAATTCAGTAAAATATAAACCCATTTGAAATTTAGGACGATTTTGAGAATGATTTTCAGGATGTAAAAATTGATCAATTATTTCCATTGCAATTTCCACGCCATAAATTTCTTCTGCATGACATTGACCTATAATCAAAACCCTTGGCTCAGCCTCATCGATATTAGCATTT
>CAZQYT010000165.1:0-3994 GCA_964597475.1 uncultured bacterium
ACTTTAATGGTAAAAAAGATACATCCATGACATTATATGGAAATGATGATATGAAAAAGATTCATGTGGTAGGTCTTGGAAAAAAGAAAGAATATTTAGTAGATGAAATGCGTAGTACAGGCTCTAATCTCATGCGTTTCATTAATGATAATAAAATAAAAAATGTTTTAATTGATGGTGATTCTTTTGGTCTTGGTAAAAAAATATTTGCACAATCATTTTCTGAAGGATTAGTTCTTGGTGATTTTACATTTGATGATTATAAGACAGATAGTGATGTTAGCTCAGTATTAGTGGATGTGGTTTTTTGTGGGAATGTTGATGGAAAGGCGTTAGACGTTGGTCAAGTTTTGGGCGAAGCAGTTTGTTTTTCAAGAGATTTAGGAAATCATCCTCCTAATATTTTAACACCAACTTATTTATCAAAAGCGGCAAAAGAAATCTCTGATGGTAACTCAAAAATGGAATGTAAAATCATTGATGGAAAGGAGTTCAAGAAGATGGGGATGGGCGCTTTCCATGGAGTAGCGCAAGGCGCAAAAGAGCCTGCAAAAATGATTTTGATTAAGTATGATGGTGGTAGGAAATCTCAAAAGCCCATTGCGCTTATTGGGAAAGGATTGACGTTTGATTCTGGTGGTATTTCAATTAAGCCTTCACCAAAAATGGATGAAATGAAATTTGACATGTGTGGTAGTGCTACTGTAATGGGTGTATTAAAGGCAGTATCTGAATTAAAGCCACGTATTAATATTATATTTGCCATTGGATCTACTGAGAATATGCCTGGTGGGAATGCACAGCGACCTGGCGATATTGTAAGAGCATATAATGGTAAGACAATTGAAGTATTAAATACTGACGCAGAAGGTCGTCTTGTTTTGGCAGATGTATTATCGTATGTTAATAGTGAATATTCGCCATCTGCAATAATTGATTTTGCAACATTAACAGGTGCTGTTTTAATTGCACTTGGAAATAGGGCGAGTGGCGTCATGGGTAATGATGAATCTTTAATGAAAGAAATTAAAAAGGCAAGTGAAATAACTAGTGAAAAAGTATGGGAACTTCCTTTATGGGAAGAATATACTCGTGAAATTAAAGGTAAATATGCTGATATACAGAATATGGGGCAAGGTAGATTAGCTGGCACAATTACTGCGGGAGCTTTTTTGAAAGAATTTGTAGGTGATACTCCCTGGGTTCATATGGATATAGCCGGTACGGCTTGGGGGCCAAAAGAGCCTTCTTATCAACCAAAAGTTGGTGCAACGGGAGTTGCTGTTAGGCTTGTTTATCAATTATTGTTAAATCGAAAATAATGTCATGGGAAAAATAAGGAATCATAGATGAGTTTAATTGATCCTCATGGTGGAAAATTATCCATTTTATTTGCAAATGAAGAAGAGCGCATGGCTATTCAGGATCAAGCATTAAGTTTAGTTAATTTAACATTAAATGATCGACAATTATGTGATTTTGAAATGCTTGCCAATGGAGCTTTTTCTCCACTTAAAGGCTTTCTTGGTAAATCTGATTATGAAAATGTGATTAATAATAATCGCTTGGTTGATGGAAATGTTTGGCCCATTCCTATCACATTGGATGTTTCATCTAAGTTGATTAAAAATATTAATATTGGAGATAAAATTTCCCTGCGAGATCATGAGGGGATATTGCTTGGTGTATTGAAAATATCTGATATTTGGAGTCCTGACTTAGAAAAAGAAGCTAATTTGATTTATTCAACTGCGGATACTTCTCATCCTGCTGTAGATTATTTATTAAATCAATCTGGTGATGTGTATGTTGGAGGAAATATTTTAGCATTAGAAAATCCTAAACATTATGACTATCTTGAGTTTAGACATTCTCCATTAGAGCTTCGTTCTGAATTTAAAAAATTAGGTTGGCAAAAAATTGTTGCTTTTCAAACTAGAAATCCCATGCACAAGGCACACAAGAAACTAGCTGAAACAGCATCTAAAGAGATAGGAGGGGGTTTGCTCATTCATCCTGTTGTAGGAATGACCAAACCTGGAGATGTCGATCATTATACGAGAGTAAGGTGCTATGAAAAAATAATGAAGAGATTTAATGATCACGCTGCCAAGTTAAGTTTATTGCCACTCGCCATGCGAATGGGTGGGCCGCGTGAAGCTTTATGGCATGCCTTGATTAGAAAAAATTATGGTTGTACGCATTTGATTGTAGGTAGAGATCATGCCGGGCCAGGAAATGGTATTGATAACAATCCATTTTATGGACCATATGATGCGCAGGAATTAGTTAAAAAATATTCAGATGAAATCGGTGTAAAAATGGTGCCATTTAAAATGATGGTATATGTAAAGGAAAAATCTGAATTTATGCCAATGGATGAAGTTCCTAATGATTTGACAAAATTAAATGTTTCTGGAACTGAACTAAGGGATAGATTAGATCAGGGTAAAGATTTGCCTGAATGGTTTACATATCCAGATGTTTCAGATGAACTTAGACGTTCTCAGCCCCCAAAGGCAAATAGAGGTTTTACCATATTTTTTACAGGATTATCTGGATCAGGAAAGTCAACAATTGCTAATGCATTATTAGTCAAATTATTAGAACACGGTAAAAGAAGAGTGACTTTATTAGATGGAGACGTAGTTAGAATTAATCTTTCTAGTGAATTAGGATTCTCTAAAGAACATAGAGATTTAAATATTCAGCGAATAGGTTTTGTCGCTAGTGAGATTACTAAGAATGGTGGTATAGCAATATGTGCCCCCATTGCACCATATGCTAATGTTCGTAATAAAAATAGAGAATTGATTTCTGGTGTTGGTAGCTATATTGAAGTACATGTCTCAACACCTTTGGCAGTTTGTGAAAAACGTGATGTTAAAGGTTTGTACGCAAAAGCTCGTCAAGGTATAATTAAAGGTTTTACTGGAATAGATGATCCATATGAAGAGCCTATTAATCCTGAAATAACAGTTGATACATCTAATATCAATCAAGAAGAAGCTGTTGCAAAAGTCATTGCTTATTTGGAAAAAGAAGGCTTTTTAGTTTAATTTGAATGTATATGTTACAGATGAGTTAATTAAACAATTGATTTTAATTGTTAGAGATGCTGGCATTGAGATTATGAAAGTGTATGCTACAGATTTTCACATTCAGATTAAAAACGACAATTCCCCTGTTACACTTGCAGATAAAAAAGCCAATGTGGTTATAGAAAAAGGATTGTATGACATTGATTCATCTTTACCAATTTTATCAGAGGAAGGTAAAGATATTTCTTATGCCATGAGGAAAGATTGGGAATATTATTGGCTTGTAGATCCATTAGATGGCACTAAAGACTTCATAAAAAAAAATGGTGAATTTACGGTTAATATTGCGCTTATGAAAAAAGCAATGCCTATTTTTGGCATGGTGTATGCTCCTGTATCTGAATGTTATTTTTGGGGAGGTGAAGAAAATGGATCATGGAAGAAAAAAAGTGACAATGAAGTTCGTAGAATCCATGTTAATTCTTTTTTAGAAAAAAAAATAAAACTTGCCTCTAGTAGATCTCATCCAAGTGAAAAGATGAAAAATTTTTTATTACAATTTGGAGATTATGAATTACATCCCATGGGAAGTTCTTTTAAGATTTGTTTGGTTTCAGATGGAACAGTTGATTTGTATCCAAGGCTTGGTCCTACAATGGAATGGGATACAGCGGCATCACATGCCATAATTAAAGGTGCTGGTGGGGAATTATTACAGGTGGACAACAAATCTCCTCTTTTATATAACAAGTCTGATTTATTGAATCCAGAGTTTATTGCTGGCAATGTAGATGTCATTAATGGTTTGAAGTTTTGATTTAGCATTTGTTGTGGATGGATTTTAGAAATAAATTTATAACTACAAAAGATTAGAGCATTTAAGTTGTAAATAATCTAATTGGCGGCGTAGCTCAGTTGGTTAGAGCACCGGAATCATAATCCGGGTGTCCGGG
>CAZQYT010000166.1:0-3961 GCA_964597475.1 uncultured bacterium
GAATTTTTTTAAGTCTTCAATCTATTACGTATTGGAAGGGTTCGTATCTTTTATTTTAGCAATTAGTTTAGTATATGGATTTAATATATATGGGCAACTATTGGTACTTCCGTTTGTTTCGATAGTTATGATTATTTTTTATTTTGTATTTTATCAGCCCGACTTAAAGTTTCAATGGGATCCAAATATCTTACTAAAATCTATTAAGATAGGAATCTTAATAATAACAGTGGGTACGGGTTATATGATACTTTTATCTATTAATAGAATTATTCTAGAAAAATATCTTGGACTGGAGGCTGTTGGTCATTTTTCATTTGCCATGTTAATAATAGTATTATTTTCACAGTTAACTGGTTCTTTGGGAGAGGTAATTTATACATATATGAATGAACATCTTGGCAAATATGAGAGGGTTGATAACATGAATAATCTGGCCTTTTACCCAGCAATTGGAAAAATATTAATAATTCCTATATTAACTGGAGTAGCAATTATTATTATACCTTATTTCATAGATAAATTTATTCCGCAATATATAGAGAGCATTAATATTTGTCAGACCATTTTGATTGCAATAACTTTGACTTCTGGTTCAATTGATATTTTAGGTAGTTATTTAAAACAGAAATTATTGCTATTATTTTTAGCTATTTCAATTATATTAAATGTTTATCTTAGCCTTTTCACATTATCTAAGGGACTCGGTGTAAATGGGATTGGCCTAGCTTTGTTATGTAGTTTATTTTGTTATCATTTTTTTGTTACATTGTCTAGTTTATACTTCATGAATGTATCTAGATGGTCAATAATAAAATTTTTGACATTATTTTTTGGATATCCTATTTTAATTTTAGCCTTGATATCACCATTAGCACTACACTATGGTTCTTATATTTTGCAATTAAACTTATTTATTGCAATATTTTTTATACCAATAATATTTATATTTATTGCATGGAAGAAACCCAGTATTATTTTATTTAATTAAATTATCTCAAATGAGCATATTCCCCAAGTATTCATAAGGTATTTTATTGATTGCTGAACCATAAGGTGATAAAAATTAAATTATAATTAATATTATTTTATTACTTAAAGAGTAAGTTGTTATTAATCTGGAGTTAATGTTAAATAATACAATTCACCGATGCTACTTCAATATTAATGTATAAAATAAATCTCATTCATCTTTTTTTATATTCTTCGTTTTTTATTTATTTGATACACTACAAGTATCCAATTCTAGCTGCTTTACTTTCTGTAGTAGCTATGATTATAGCGTTTATTTTGAAGGAAGGAGAATATCAAAGATATACTTACTTATGGATAATAAGTTTTATAATATTAACAGTTAACATTTTGTTGATTCCATATATTGGAGTTAGTTGGAGGGAATTGTTTTTTCTTATTCAAATTATCTTTACTATATTAATTTTTGAAAAGTATGAGCTTGAAGTTGTAAAATATCTTCATTTTGTTAATTTTACTTATATTATATTTCTAATATTATCATATTTGGTTTATGGCGGGTATTTAACACCTGGTCTTAGGAGTAGCATGACTGAAGGTCTCAATCAATTTGATTATTTAAATATAGGAGTTTTTACTTTTGATCTACCAATTAAAACATTAATTGGATTTGATGGTTCGACATCTAGTATTGATGCATATAGTATATTTGTTGGGATCTTGAATATAGTATATAGAAATAAAAGTAAATATTCGAAGTACATTGCTCTTTTATGTTTTATTAACGTTATTTGGACCGCACGTTTAACCCCAATTGTTATGATCATTGTTCCATTGATGTTATTCGTTGTACCTAAAATATTTAGAAGATTATCATTAAAGATATTACTTATAACAATCTTTACTTCAATGTTCATTCCATACTATTTAGATGAAAGTTATAGATTTATTCTTGATATGGCAAGCCATGGAAGAGCTAGTTTATGGGATGCATATATACATTTATTATATGATTCTGATCTATTATATAAATTATTTGGATTCAGGTCACATAAACTACCTGAAATAATTCTTAGCTCAAGTAGTATTTATCATTATAATCCGCACTCGTCTTATTTAAGAATCCTATTATCTTTCGGATCTATTTTTTATATTTTATTATTCATTTATTTATATAAAAAAATAATAACTAATATGAAAAATGATCATTTGTTTATTGTTATTATAATTTTAGTCGCAGGGATTGTTAATGTCAATATTATAAACAATCATAATCCTATTTGGATAATATCATTAGTATATTTCATCAATGTAACTAAAGATTTATCCTCTCAAAAACAGTTAGTCTCTAAAAATAAATAAAATACAATTACTGGGAGCACTGATCCATGAAAACGAATATAGAAAAGATATTAACAAATAAAAGATTAACCATTATTATAAATAAATGGTATAGGAAATTAAGATATTATTTTTATTATTTAATGGAACCGTTTGATTACTTATACAGATCATTTTTAGGATACAGTTATTTCCCACCTATAAGACTCCGTAGACATGTTGGGTCAGGCGGATTTGATTGGACAGGTATTGAGCAAGTTGCGTATTTAAAGTTATTATGTAGTTTAAAATCCACTGATGTTATTTGGGATATAGGATGTGGATATGGGAATCTACAATTATCTTTGGCTAATCGCGGATGGAGAGGTACAATAATTGGTACTGATATACACAAACCCTGTATTTCATGGGCACAAAAACATATCACCTCTAAATATGAAACATTTAAATTTGTACACTCTGATATATATAATTATGCATATTGGACTAAAGGTAAATATGACGCTGAGAATTGGTTGTCTAATTTTGATAATAATAATTTTGATGTTATAATTGCACGTAGCCTTTTTACCCATATGTTACCTGATGAATTAGAAATATATATCAAATATATTTCAAAATTTATAATGAGTTCTGGAAAAATATTTGCTACATTTTTTCTATTAAATGATAAACAAAAGAGTTTAGATAATAATTCAATACGTTTTTATAGAGAAAATGAGACATCAATCCATGCAATAATGAATAAAATGGCTCCTACAGCTGCTGTTGCTTATGAAGAAGAATATATAATTAATATAATGAAAAAAAATAATTTAATTGTAGATGAAATATATTATGGGACATGGAGTGGAAGGGAAGATTGTTATTTAGGACAAGATCTAATAGTAATGAAAAAAAATAATAGTTGAAAATGAATATATTTTTAGACACCATCAAGAATATTTTCCCCTAAAATTTGTTCATGAATAAAATTGCAATCAGTGGATATGTTGGACCTATAAAAACAGGGATAGGTAAAACACTAGAAAATACAATTATGGAATTAAGCAAAATAGATCATAATAACAAATACCTATTATTTTATAACAAAGATAGTGATGATTTTATCAAATATATAGATGGAAAAAAAATTGTTGGTAAAAAAGTGAACATATCTAGAAAGTCGCCAATTCTTAATATTCTATGGCATCAATTTATATTGCCTATTAGAATAATTGTTAATTCTGTTGATATACTATATATCCCCAATGTTACATTGCTAACCGTTAAAGTTTGCAAAACCATTGTTATTATTCATGATATGATAGAATTTAATATTAAAAATAAATTTAGTAGAATTAGAATGTTTTATAGAAAATATGCAGTACCAATCACTGCAAAAAGAGCTGATCATATTATTACTGTATCCGAAAACTCTAAAGAAGATATAATTAAGTATTGTAATGTTTTATCATCTAAAATAACTGTTATTTATAATGGTGTTGATAATTTATATTATAAAAGAAAAAATAGTGAAGTAATAGATGTATTACAAAAATATTCAATAAAATTTCCTTATATACTTTATGTAGGTACAATTGATCATCCTGGTAAAAATTCAATTAGCCTAATAAAAGCGTTTAGTATTGTATTGAAATATCATCCA
>CAZQYT010000167.1:0-414 GCA_964597475.1 uncultured bacterium
TGTCGCTTAACTTGTCGATAAGTTTCAGTCGACATCTTCTTATTTCTAACATCAATCACCTGATATCGTCTGTCATCGGCTTCTTTATGCACCATCCATAGTTCGTTAGAGGCGTAGATGAAACGTAACAATAAAGGGATTAACACTCTATACTTTCAGCCCATTTTAATAGAGATTGAGAAACGATAACCCTTGACAAGTGAAATGTTATGATGTAACACCACACTGCCAGGTAACGTTATAACATTACCTGGCATTCTACGCTAAATTTCTCGATGAGGTCTATAGTAATGAAGTTTCGTGAGCTCAATTTTAAGCCTATTTTTATTGGGCTTATTCTTTTTATCTTATTGATTAATTCCATGTTCCTAATCACTGCCTGTGATACAGATGACGACGATGACGACGATGATG
>CAZQYT010000167.1:424-2808 GCA_964597475.1 uncultured bacterium
TTTTTAATTATCTAAAAAAGTATATTTTTTTGCAATTTCTAGGAGGAATTAATGTTCAAGAAAACAATTTTACTAATCGCTACAACTATTTTGATTATTGGGTCCGCCTTTGCAGCCATCAAAAATCTCGAGGGGTCCTCCACTTGTAATATTGATGCCCAGTCCTGTTCGACTAGTTGTAATTATTAATTCGACATCCATAAAAAAACGTCAGGCTGTTAATTTTAAAATTTAACAACCTGACTGTCTTTTTTTAATTCACTTCTTTTTTATATAGATTGAACAAAACTTACGAGTTGGCAGTTATTATGATTACTCTTGTTCTAATACAATTTACGAGAGGGCAAAATTTGCCTGATTGATATAGATTCAATTTAAAATTATAATTTCCCATGCATTTCCTTTCAATTTGGCAACTGGCGAAGGTGATTTCCTTTGCGGGAATCGGTAAGAGATTAGTTTTTATGCAATTGAAGAATCATTGCTTAATCATTTGGTGTCATTATAGTTTAGAAGTTGGTTGATCTAAGAAAAGACACTATTATGAAACAAACTGCAGGAATCTTTTTTTGACGAAGATACAAGAAATAGAGAACTAATGATCCGAGTTGTAATCATTTGGGCTTGACTTATAGACTTAACTCATAGTAATAATTGCTCAAATTATAGTAATAATTGCCCATCAACTTATAGTAATAATTGCCCATCAAAAAGAATTAATAGTATTTATATAAACAGTGAGGATAAAAGAGGAACTGAGGAATTTACGCTTACTTTTGCAAGTGGTGGGCAGTATTGTGAAGTAAAACGCGAAAAATTTGGCTGGGGTAATAAGGTTAGTAGACCTCCAGGTTCAACAAGAGGAAATGTTGAAGGTTTAAGTGTTGCCAGCAGAGCCAATTTAATGAAAACTGTCAAGAAGCTGAACAAAAGTAGTTTAAATGAAAAGGAGGTCCTTCTACTAACTTTCACATACGACCAAAACACAGAAGAGAATTTAAAATTGACAGGTAAAGACTATAAACGTCACCTAAAAAATATCACACAAGCTATTATCAGAAAATACGATGGCTTTGGGGTGTGGAAATTTGAACTCCAAAGACGACTTATAGGATACTTTCATATAATCTGGCATAAAACTCCTTTTATAGACATAAACTGGTTACTTAAAAGATGGAACGAAATTACAAAAGGCAGTGAAGAACATGCCAAAATTGGTGTGGACCTGCAAGTAGCTGAACACTGGAAGGGCGTAGATTTATATTGCTCAAAAACATTAAGTTACATAAGTAAAGAAGAGAAATGTCTGGCTAAAATTAAGCGGATGAAGGAGATACAGATTGGTCGCTGTTGGGGTACTTGTAACAAGCAGGAGTTAAGAAAGCATATCAATTTGAAAAAAATGGTAGTACCCAGACAAACCTATATTTTAATAGACAGAGCTATAAGAAAAGCCAAGCTGGCAATATTAAAGGGATGAAAATTACACAAGGGTGGCAAAAGGCTCAAAATGGTTTGGTCAATTTGACTAGGACTGTGTTTTTGGAAAACGAAGCTTTTAGAAGGCTAGTGGGTTGGGCTACAAAAGCAACTGGTTTTACCGGCATATGGGAAGATATTTGTAATGAAACTAAGGAAGGGTTTATTATTGGTCTTAAAGGTTATAAAAAGACCAATACAAATTTTAGGCTAGTTGGAGCAAGTTAATTAATTTGGCTTTGATTTTTAACTAATGGAATGGTAGCCCTGGCGGGCGGCCGAGGACCAAAAATTGTAACCCGACTACGTGCTAGAATCAAAATGATTTGAGACTATCTGTTAGCACCAAACCAGTTTATTGTGATCGCATAACTTAGGAGATTTTTATGGGAACTGCATTAATTCTTATTTTTTTCTTAGGACTTGTGTGTTTTGTTGGAGGATTTATGACTATTTCTAAGTTCACTATTACTGAACAAGCAATAAGAATTTGGGATCGAGGATTAGACAAAGGTGAATCAAAGGATCAAATTACTTCTGAGGTAAGTGATTTTTTTGCGAAATATGGGGAAAAGGATCTGAAACTAGCATTTGGAAGTAAGTTTAAAAACTTTCAATATGATAAAAGCTCCCTTAAAAAATACTTGAATGGAGCGAAGGTGAGGTCCATAATCTTTATTTGTTACGGAATAGTATGTATAGTTTTGCTTTTTTGGGGTTGGGAGTTAGCTGATTTTCGTAGCAGTGAATCTCCACTATCACCAGAGGAAAAGCTTGCCCAAAAGTGGGGAGAGTTGCAAGAAAGTATAGAATCAGGAGAGACAAGGGTAATCAATCGAGTGATCTAATATGGTGGCAAATTATGGGTGATCAGCTGTAAATATTATATAAATGACACTTTCTTA
>CAZQYT010000167.1:2818-3953 GCA_964597475.1 uncultured bacterium
TTATTTTTCTCAAAAAAGTGATTATTCTCTACCGATTATCAATATTCAAAATTTGAATGTCTTCATCATCTAAACTCTTTACTTTGATATTTTGATGTTAATAATTTAAAAAAAAGTATTGAAAACTTCAATGTTTAAGCCTAAAGACTATTACCAGGACCAATACAGAAACTCTGCAGGTCTAATTTCAAAACGAAGGAGAAGGTAATATGACTAAAGACTTAAAACTAATACAAGCAAGAGTAGATCGAGAGCTTTACAATGATTTTAAAACCAAGGTCAAACGGTATCACCAAAAAAACAGTCATGTGGCTATTAGAGGATTTTATGAAAACTGAGCTTTTAAATATAGATCTGACTGACCCGAATATAAAGCCCTCAAGCTGGAGCGTGAATCATGAAGCAAGCAGTAGTTAGCTTCAAAAATTGGCAGGATGAAGCAGTTTGGGTTGATCAATTACAAGAAACCATAATTCGAACCCATGACGTTAAAGCTATTATCCGGCATATTTTGAGAAATGAGGAAAGGATTAGGCAAATGATATTTAAAATGACAGGCGCTAACAAAAGACCAATTCTGCTAATTTTTACAGCTGTCATTGCAATTTTGAAAGAGCTCCGAAAAGGCAGTCGCCTGTAAAGAATGATCTTTGCCAAAAATAAATGGGTTTTACTGATCATCAACAATAAGGTTAGCCAACAATTCAAAACCTGCCAATTTGCAAGATTTATTGCAGCAAGTTGGTAGGTCACCAAACAATTTTATATTGTTTGGTAAATCTTTAAACTGTTGGTATCATTCATTTCATTGCTTTAAAAGGAAGGATAATTTAAAATACTTATGGCCAAAAAAAAGCTCCAGCTTTTGGCTAAAACTGGAGCTTTTAAACAAATTTTCAATGCTTGTCGAGAGCATTTGAACAAACAAATTTTGCAAGGGTTCTGCAACTAGCTAATTGTTGATCCCTTTTTATTTGAACAAAGGTAGGATAATGGAAAATTCAACTGAAATTCAAGATCATTTCGGTTTGGGTTCTTTGGGCTTGACTTTTAAACTCATCATACCCTTAATAAAGGGTACCTATAAAATCCCTCACTCCTCTTCAAATCGTTCTTCTACTTTTTAGCACTGAAT
>CAZQYT010000168.1:0-3943 GCA_964597475.1 uncultured bacterium
CAAAAGTACAATGTCAGAAACATTGATGCCACCATCAAAGTTTAGATCACCTACGATAAAACATGACATCCCATCACCACCACATACACCACATTCATCAACAATGGCATTCCCACCACACTCACCGAAACAATCGGGAACATTGCCATAACAATCACATTCGCCTTCATCTACTCCATCACCACCACATATTCCACAATAATCATATTCAAGGTCTCCTAATGGAGTCCCATCACATCCATAATATGCTGCAGGCATTGACAAACAATTTTCTCCATCTTCAAAAGCATGCTCAATTTCATCATAATTACTTACAATGATAGGATCATGAATACATGAAAGCATTTCATCTTGATCAGAAAATTGCAATTTCAGTAATAAACCATAACCCATTTCCATGGGATTATCATCAGAAGACATGATAATACCTAAAACGCCTCCAGTAGTAGGGTCAAATTCAATAGATAAATCACTATCATTATTAACATCAATGATTGTTCCACCTGAAACATTAAATTGAAATCCTTGAATGTCAACTGGACTAACATACATCACATCAATAATTCTGTTCAAAGTATCAATTTCACCAAAAGAAATGGTAACAGAATTAATCCCCTGCGCAGAATGACAATCTCCATTATCAGACTCTATTTGGTTTGACATCTCATTTGTTAATATTGATTCATCTATGCAAATATTTGTACTATCAAAATCCATTTGATACATGACTGAAACTAACGTCCCCTGGCCTTCAGGCAAAAACAAACCTGAAAGTTCATAACCTAAAACAATCCCATCAGCAGCATTAAAATTGACATCAAATAAGCTATTTGTTGCCTCAATGATAGTAATTCCAGATATATTTAATTGAAAACCATATATTGATTCTGGTGAATCATAATTGATTTCAAACGTACCTATTTGTTCATTTAAATTTTCAATGGACAATGAAGCATTTTGAGCATGTGATAAAGAAAATGACATGACCATGTAAAACAAAATGTTAAATGCTATTTTTTTATTTTTCCCCATCATCATTTCAAAAGAATTACTTTTTTGGCCTCCATTTGAGATTCAATGTCAAATTGAATGAAATAAATTCCACTCGGTAATGAACTAGCATCCCACTGGATCACATGGTTTCCTGCTTCCATGTGACCATTAATAAGATTGGAAATTTTTCTTCCATTCAAATCATATGCATTTATCTCAACATTAGTAGAATTTGAAATAAAGTAATCAAAGCTAACTACGGGATTAAATGGATTAGGATAAGCATTCCCAATGACATATTCTAGTGGCAATGAATGCATGTGTACATTCATGAAACCACTTTGATTTGCAGCAGATACTTGAATGATTTTAAATGGCATGTTTGACTTTAAAACATTGCCTGATTGATCTGCAATCACCATGCACCTTGACTGGCCTAATGAAATAGGTTCACAAACAGAAAGGAATAAATCTTCATTGAAATCAAATACAATGTTAGCCCCATGCTCCAAAGTCATGTCGAGAGCAACTAAACCATAATGGTTCAAATCAACCACATTGGCATTAAATGCAAGTTCCAAATCTTTAATTACATCATGAGATTTCGTCCTAGACATGCCATCACTAAAGCCTCCATTAATTATGGCATGTACAAAATTAATTAGATCAACAACATCTATGGATAAACAAGATGTTCCCTCATCAGAATCATAATCATACCCATCTTCATCAAAATCTGCAATGTCATGTTGCAAGCAAGTAAACGGTTTTTCCATAGGATTAAGAACATGAGATATCATCCTTGTTAAATCCATGATATCTAATGAACCATCAAAATTAACATCACCTTTACCATCAATGCACTCCTCAGCGCAATCCCCATCATCATCATAACCGCCATTTTCATCGTTATCACAGAAATCATGGCAACTTGTACCATCACCATTACACACACCACATTCATCAGAGCCATCAATTGACCAATACCAACCATTATCACCACATTCACTTTCACTCAAATCTTCCTCAAGGTCTTCATCTTCGCCATAATCATCAATAGACGGAATACATGTGTATAATAACTCTCCTCCCCAATCTCCCAAACAATCCTGTAAACAATCATCTTCAGGATCATCATTACAATACTCTATGCATACTTCTTCTGGTTGTCCATCTTCAAGGCAGTCTAATCCACATTCATCATAATAGGCATCACCATTAGGAATGCCTAAACAATCTTGACATGTAGAATTATCTCCGCCACACATTCCAGGACAATCATCATCAACATTACATTCCTGATTATGATTACTTCCATTTACACATCTAGCCATGTCATAAAACTCTTCACCTTCATCCCAAATGCCATTATCATTAAGATCCTCAAAATCTTCGCCATCATCATACTCACCATTAGTCATCTCACAATAGCCACATTCATCAAAAACAGCTTCATCACCTGAATCAGGCACATTATCTGGGCCACCCCATTCACCATTACAATCCTGAGAACATGGTAAAAATTCTGTCGATCCTCCCACACATTCTTCACATTCATCTAAATATGATGCCAAATCACAATCAGGCCACAAACTACCATCACCACAAGGATTAATCTGATCATTACAATCAGTACAAGATTCACCTTCACCTCCACAAACTCCAGGGCAATCATCATCCGATGTACAATCACCACCATCGTTAGCACCACCCTCACATAAATTTTCAATATTACAAATGCCAACACAACCATCAATCACTTTATCTCCATCACATGTTCCCTCGCAATCAACCACATTCGATAGACAATTTACGCTAGGAAATAAATCCGAACAATCTGAGACCCAACCCTCCATGCCAACGCAGAGTAGAGTGTTATTATCAGGATCTCCCAATCCATCTTCATCAAAATCTGCACAAAATACTGTTGGTAAATTCCATTCGCAATCACAATAACCATTGTATAATATACCATCTTCATTAAAAAAGCTATCACCACCACAATCACCACAATCATCCGTATCATTAGTTGCACAATGCGGTTCAGGATCAGAACAATCTTCTACATAACCAGTTGGCGGTTCATCAGTACATGCCAATATTGTGGCATCAGGGTTACCTAAACCATCATAATCTAAATCTGCACAATATTGTTGAGGAGCAGGCTCACCAACGCCACAACCAAGATCCATTTCCCATTCACAGTCATTATCAGGATTTGCATCACAAGTTCCACATTGATCATAAATGGCTTCCCCATCACAAACACCTAAACAATCATGCCAATTTGATGCGCAATCATCATCTTGGTCACTACAATCTGATGAATACCCATCACTTTCATTGCATGCCAAAATTCCACTTAACGTTGAACCAAAACCATCTAAATCCAAATCAATGCAATACCATGATGGAGCAGGATTATTACAGCCACAACCAAGATCTTCAAGATTTGGCATTTCAACATCAGTACCTTCACCCCAGCAATCACCACAATCATCAATTTGAGCATTACCATCACACAACCCAGTACAATCAACCATGTTAGATTGACAATTCAAATGCTCATCATCACAATTTCCCACCATTCCAGAAGGAACGCTTGAATTACAAAACTCATAAGTTTCATCAGAAGGATCTCCCAATCCATCTCCATCTCCATCAAAACAATATTCTTTTATTTCTGCACTTCCACCCCATTCACCTGAACAATCCTGCAAACAATCATTTTCAGCATCATTATCACAATGATCCAAACAATTAATTTCCAATGGACCAGGATTTTCTTCAGCGCACTCCAAACCACATTGATCATACACTGCATCCCCACCCCATTCACCTGAGCAGTCCTGCAAACAATCATTTGAAGGATCATCATCACATGTTCCACATTCATCCTCATAAGAATTACCATTTGGTACAATGGCGCAATCACATGTGCCAGTATTGG
>CAZQYT010000169.1:0-3924 GCA_964597475.1 uncultured bacterium
AGAAGGATTAGAAGTTTTAGTGGAACCGCATGATATTGATGATATTGCTAAGAAAATATTGACCCTGATAAAAGATGATAATTTTTACAATCAAATTTCACTTACTGGCTTAGAGAAATCAAAGAAATATAAATGGGAAAATACTGCTAGGGAGACATTGAATGTTTTTAATCAAATACTTACAAAATAAAAAATATAAAATATAAAATAATTATGAAAATAAAATCAAAAATATATATAGCAGGATGCGGAGGAATGTTGGGTGAAGCTTTTTATCATACGTTTAAAAATGAATATAATTTAAAATGTTCTGATAAAGATGTAAATGAAGATTGGTTGACACACCTTGATTTTCGCGAATTTACAACATACAAAAAAGATGTATTTGATTTTCACCCAGATTATTTATTTCATTTAGGAGCCTATACAGATTTAGAGTATTGTGAAAAAAACTCAGATGATACTTATATTACAAATACGTTATCTGTCGAAAATGCGGTTCATATTGCGAATGAATTAAATATTCCATTACTTTATATAAGTACAGCTGGTATTTTTGATGGTTCAAAACCATTGTATGATGATTGGGATATCCCTAATCCTTTAGGTGTCTATGCTAGATCAAAATATAGTGCTGAATTATATGTTAAAGAAAATGTTATAAAACATCTTATATGTAGAGCTGGATGGATGATGGGTGGCGGACCAAAGAAAGATAAAAAGTTTATTAATAAGCTAATGAAAAAAATAATTAATGGCGATAGGGAACTACATATTGTTAATGACAAAGATGGTACTCCTACTTACACCTATGATTTTGCAAATAATGTAAAACTTCTAATAGAAAATCAATATTGGGGTCTTTATAACATGGTTTGTGGTGGCCAGACAAGCCGATATGAGGTTGCCAAAGAATTAATCAATATATTATCTTTAAATGAAGAAATTAAATTAACACAAGTAACGTCGAATTATTTTTCAAAAGAATATTATGCTCCTCGACCACCATCTGAAAGATTAATTAATAAAAAATTAAAATTAAGAGATCTGGACATAATGAGAAACTGGAAAATTGCACTAAAAGAATATATTGACAAGTATTATTTAGAATATTTGAAGAGTAAATGAAATTAGCTATAATAGGAACGCGGGGCATACCAGCTTCTTATAGCGGATTTGAAACTTCTGTTGAAGAAACTGCAATTAGATTTGCTAAAATGAATATTGATACGAGTGTATATTGTCGAAAAAATCATTATGATAATCATCCCTCAAATTATAAGGGAGTTACATTAGTTCATTTACCATCTATACAGACAATATATTTAGATACGATAAGCCATACATTTTTATCTGTCATTCATGCAGCCAAAATTAAGTATGATAATATAATTATATATGGAGTAGGCAATGCGGTATTTATTCCAATTATAAAATTATTTATTAAAAATGTAATTATTGTTCTTGATGGAGCAGATTGGGAGCGAAAGAAATGGAATACATTTGCGAAAAAATATTTAATAATGAACAGATATATTGCTACCAAATATTCTGATTATTATATTGTGGACAATAAGGAGTTGTTAACTGATTATCAAGAACGATATGGTGGTAATGGATTCTATATATCTTATGGAGCCAGAGAAATTACGACATACAATCCTGATATTTTATCTAGATATAGATTATCGAAAGATAAATATATAATATTTATTGGAAGATTTGTTAAAGAGAAAAACCTAGAGTTTTTGATTAAGAATTTTCGATTATTAGATACGAATATAAAATTATTACTAATTGGGGGTAATGATATTGATGCCCAATATGAGAAAAAAATAAAATCACTTGAATGTGAAAATATTATTATTCCCGGATTTATTTATGGAGAGGAATACGAATCATTATTATATGGGGCCCTATTTTATGTATCCTGTTCATTATTAGAGGGAACTTCTCCTTCTTTGCTAAGCGCAATGTCTATAAATGGATTTTCTATTGTTACTGACCTCAATGAAAATATAGAAACCTTAAAAGACTCATGTATCACATACAAAAAAAATGATAGTTTAGACTTTAGAGAAAAAACCCAGTATTTTATTGATAATCCTGATAAGGTTGAAAATCAAAGAAGAGTTACAAAGAGGGTAATTGAGAAATATTATAATTGGGATAAAATTGTAAAGCAGTATTGTAGTTTATTTTTATAATAATAAACAAATCATAAAATTAAATTAAGGAATTGAGAAAATGAAGTTGACAAAGTCTTTATTTATTTTAATAATATTTTTATTTACTTTAAACGCAGAAATATTTGAAGGACTCACTTTAATCACAGATAAAGGATTTGACTCTCCACCTCCATTCTTAAGCTTATTAATAGATAATGATTATAATATTATTAATGAGTGGTATCATGATTGTAGAGCTACTAGCATAGCTTATCTAATGCCTGATAGTAGTTTGATCTTGCCATGTTCGAATAGATTGAAAAGAATTGATTGGGATGGCAATATAATATGGGATTATTACATTAATGATGACGAATATATAAATCATCATGATATAGAGCCATTGACTAATGGTAATATTTTGGTTATTTGTTGGGAACTTAAAACCAAAGAAGAAGCAATAGCTGCAGGTAGGCAAAACATCAATGGTGTTATGTCAACGCTTGTTATTCTAGAGCTTAGACCCGTAGGCGAGAATGCTGCTCAAATCATTTGGAAATGGCATGCTTGGGACCATTTAATACAAGATATTGATTCACTTTTGCCTAATTTTGGTATTATTAGTGAAAATCCACAATTGATAGATATTAATTTAGTAGAGAATTTGCATAATAATGGAGACTGGTTGCATACTAACTCTATACATTATTCTCCAGTTTTGGATCAGATTATTTTATCGTCAAGATTTTTAGATGAATTTTTTGTAATCGATCATTCAACATCAATAGAAGAAGCATCTGGCCATTTTGGTGGAAACTCAGAAAAAGGCGGTGATTTATTATTCAGGTGGGGTAATCCGAAAAATTATGGCAGAGGGGATGAATTTGACCAGATACTTTTCAGTCAACATAGTGTGAATTGGATACCCAATGGGTATCCAGGTGCAGGAAACATAATCTTATTTAATAATCATCATAATAATGTTATTGAACCTTATCATTCTAGTGTGATTGAATTAGTACCACCTATAGATTCTGATGGAATTTATATATTAAATGAAAATGAAGATTTTGATCCAGAAAGTTTTTCTTGGATATTTTTACTAGATTATGTTGCTGGCTCACAGTCTGGAGCTTTCAAACTACCCAATGGTAATATTCTGTATTCAACATATATTAATAATCAAATTACTGAAATTGATACCCAAGGGCAAATATTGTGGGAATATAATTATAATGATCATTATGGTGGTGGAGAGAATCAAGTTGCACGAGCATTAAAATATAGTTATGACTACTTTGATGGAGTGTATCCCTGTTTATTAGGCGACCTAAATGGTGATGGTGGCTGGGATGTATTGGATATAATAGCCATAGCCAACTGTGTACTGGTAGATAGCGGTTCTGAAATTAACTATAGTTGTGCCGCTGATACTAATGGTGATGGTGAATATAATATATTAGATATTATAACCTTGGCCAACTGCGTACTAGCAGATAGTTGTGGTAGTTAATGAAGACCGGGGTGTGGATATCAATTTCCATGAGTATATAGAATCATTATACGATAAATTTGTCAAAAGGGATTGTGGTTAATTGATGTAATTTTACGAGTTCTCTTCAATCCAGATTTTAATAAATATTAATCTCTAAACATATGAATATTACAATTATTGGTACGGGGTATGTAGGTCTAGTAACCGGAACCTGTTTTGCAGAAATGGGCAATACTGTCACCTGCGTAGATATCGATCAGG
>CAZQYT010000170.1:0-3909 GCA_964597475.1 uncultured bacterium
AGATGGTAAGATTTTAATCATTGATGATGACATAATTTTCTTAGACTTATTAAACACTAGACTGTCTAGGGATGGATATGCTGTATTTACCGCAAATAGTGGCGAGAAAGGCTTTATGAAGGCGAAACAGATCCTTCCAGATATTATAATTTTAGATATTGTAATGCCTGATGTAGATGGTTGGACAGTATATAAAAAAATTAAAAACACTCCATTATTATCTGAAATTCCCATTATTATTATCACAATTGGCGATTATGAGAAAATGGCAGAAGATTTTGGTGTGATTGATTTTTTATCAAAGCCAATAGAATGGACAGTATTATCGAAGATGCTAGATAAGTATAAAAATAATAGTAAAAGTAGGCATATCCTTGTCGTGGATGATGATGCTACCACAAGGGTCATACTTAGAAAAATGTTGATAAAAGATGGGTGGAGGGTTGAAGAGGCTGAAAATGGTGAAGATGCTTTAGGTAAAATCTCAAAAGAGCGGCCTGAATTGATATTGCTGGATTTGTTAATGCCCGTCATGGATGGCTTTGAATTTTTAAAAAAAATTAGAGAATCTGATGAAAGGATGGACATTCCTGTAATGGTAATAACATCTAAAGATTTATCTGAAGATGATTATTCATTTTTGTCTGCAAATGTTGATCAAGTCATTCAAAAGGGTAAATATACACGTAAAGAATTAATTAAGCGCATTGATGTAGCAATAAAAGAAAGTAATTTGAAGTGATATGAGAGGGGATAAATGAAAATATTGTTAGTTGAAGATAACGAGTTAAATCGCGATATGCTTAGTCGTAGATTGGAAAGAAAGGGCTTTGATGTCATTTGTGCAATGGATGGCAAGATGGGCATAGATATGGCTAAGAATGAGTCTCCAGATTTAATTTTAATGGATTTGAGTTTACCGATAATTGATGGATGGGAAGCCATTAAAATATTAAAATCTGAGACTTCAACCTCTACGGTGCCAATTATTGTTTTAACTGCTCATGCCATGGAAGGAGATAGGGAAAAGGCTTTAGAGTCTGGCTGTGATGAGTATGATACAAAACCGGTGGACTTTGAAAGATTGCTATCTAAAATAAATAAATTTTCATGCTAATAAACCAATTATGATGGAAGTGGCCATAGAAAAAACAATTAGGAAGGTAATTAATAAAATCAGACATGATTTGACAAATCCAATTAATGCTATAATTGGTTATTCAGAATTGTTAATAGACATCATGGATGATAAAGAATTAAAAAATGTCAAGGATGATGTTAATTCAATGGTCAAGTCTGGTCAAACTCTTTTATTTGATGTGAAAAATATTTTTTCATTGAAGGAGATTGATGATGATGGTTGGGAAAAAATATTTACTAGTTCTGATTTCCAATATACATTGCGGATTTCATTGACTACCATAATTGGCTTATCTGAATTTCTTTTAGATGATAAACCCTATGTAAAATCAAAAGATTGCAATGAAATTGATCAAATCATGTTTAAAATCATTCAAGCTTCAAAGACAATGCTTAAACTCATTAATGATCTTAATGAATTTAAGGCTATGACAATTGATGAGTTAATGCAGAGATATGGCCATAATGGCGATGATGATGAAATTAATTCAATTGTATTTACTGCTGGTAGTCAGCATGGCAAGGAAGATCGGACAGGTACTGTCTTGATTGTTGATGATGAACCAAGTAATTTAGAAATATTAAGTAAAAATTTGATAAATTCTAATCATGAGGTTTTTATGGCATCATCAGCACTGGAGGCTGAGGCTTTATTACAGGCTAATAAAGACATTGATGTTATTTTTTTGGACCTTATAATGCCAGATATAAATGGTATTGAATGTTTGAAAAAATTAAAATCTAATGCTGATACATTTTCAATTCCTGTAATAATGTTGTCAGCATTGGATGAAATTGATGCGATTGTTGATTGTATTAACATTGGAGCGGAAGATTTTTTAATGAAGCCCGTGAATCGTGTTTTATTAATTGCAAGATTGAATAATGCATTGGAAAAAAAATATTATAGAGACAAAGAGCTTAAATATCAAGAGAAAATAAAAGAGGAGCAGAAGAAATCAGAAAATTTGCTTCTTAACATATTGCCAAGCAGTACGGCTAGTCGCTTGAAGGATGGAGAAACATTAATTGCAGATGACATTGAAGATGCAACAGTATTATTTGCTGACATACCTAATTTCACTTCCTTGTCTGCAGATATAACTGCAAAGGAGCTAGTTTTAATTTTAAATAAGGTTTTTTCAGAGTTTGATGAAATTTTAAATAAATATTCATTGGAAAAGATTAAAACAATTGGTGATAATTACATGCTTGCTGGTGGAATTCCCAATCCTAATAAGGATCATGCGATGTCAGTAGCACGTATGGCCCTTGATATGGTATCTGTAATGCCTAAATTAAGCAGAGAGGTTAACAAAGAGCTTAATATTAGGATTGGCATAAATTCAGGACCTCTATCAGCAGGAGTTATTGGTAGGAAAAAGTTTGTATATGACTTATGGGGTGATACTGTGAATGTTGCTAGCAGAATGGAGACATCTGGTGAGAGCAATAAAATTCATGTGTCTGAATCTACTTACGAACATTTGAAGGATTCATTTAATTTTACAATGTGCGTTAAAATGGATATTCCCGGGAAAGGCATGATGCAAACATATTTTTTAAATGAAATAATATAAAGTATAACTTTATATAATACTGATAAGCAAAATAAATATATATAATATGAATGAATATAATTTTATAGAAGTTGAAAAAAAATGGCAAGGCAGATGGGCTGATGATTTAAAGAAAACTCAATTGCCAGCTAATGTTGATAATAAATTTTATAATTTGACGATGTTTAGCTATCCCTCTGGAGATAAATTGCATATTGGTCATTGGTATAATTATGGTCCTGCGGATACATATGCTAGGTATATGAAAACGAAGGGCAGGGAAGTGTTTCAACCGCAAGGTTTTGATGCATTTGGTCTTCCAGCTGAAAATTATGCAATTAAACATGGTGTGCATCCAGCCATAAGCACTGCTTCAAACATAAAAACCATGAAGGGGCAATTATGCTCAATAGGAGCAATGTACGACTGGGAAAATGAAGTGAATACGAGTTCTCCTGATTATTATAAATGGACACAATGGTTGTTTTTATTATTATATGAAAATGGGCTAGCCTATCAGAAAAATGCCCCAGTTAATTGGTGTCCTAGCTGTGCAACGGTTCTTGCCAATGAGCAAGTTAAGGATGGTGCTTGCGAAAGATGCAAAGAAGAGGTAACGAAGAAGAATTTAACTCAATGGTTTTTTAAGATTACTAAATATGCTGATGAATTATTAGAAAAATTAGATGGATTGGATTGGCCGGAAAAGACAAAGCACATGCAAAAAAACTGGATAGGTAAAAGTACTGGTGCAAAAATTCATTTTAAAGTAAAGGGGCATGATAGTCTAATTGAAGTGTTTACTACGAGGCCTGATACCATATATGGCGCAACATATATGGTGCTAGCGCCTGAGCATCCATTTGTAGATGGCCTTGTTGATGTAAAACATGTGGATGAAGTTAAGAATTACATTGAAAAATCAAATAAGAAAAGTGAAATAGAAAGAACTTCAATTGACAAAGATAAGACTGGAGTATTTACTGGCGCTTATGCAATAAATCCAATTAACCATGAAGAAATTCCAATTTGGATAGCCGATTATGTCATAATTAGCTATGGTACTGGAGCCATAATGGCCGTTCCTTCAGGAGATGAGAGAGATTTTGAGTTTGCCAAAAAATATGAATTACCTATAATTGAAGTGGTATCAGCTGATGGAGAATTAAAAGGTAATGATCATTGTTTTACAGAAGATGGGGTTGCAGTT
>CAZQYT010000171.1:0-3907 GCA_964597475.1 uncultured bacterium
ATCCATAATAACCATGGGAAAAATAATGAAGAGAGATGGATTAATTTTCTATAAACCTCATTTTTATAAATCAATTTATTATGCATTTAAAAGTTCATTATGTCTTTCATTTAAATTTTTAGAATTAAAGAATGCGGATCCTACGATTGTAATGTCTATACCAGTTGCATAGACTTCTTTTATTGTAGAAGTATTCACTCCTCCATCTACTCCTATTACTATGTTTCTATTTAATGTGCTCTTAATAAATTTTTGCCCACCTTTTCCTGGGAATACAGACATTATTAAAATATAATCCAAGTAATCCATTAGTGAAAGTAAAGATGATTCGTGAGTGTCAGGATTTAGGGCTATGCCTGCAAGTACATTTTTAGATTTAATGTATTTCAGGTCTCTAATGGGGTCATCACTTGCTTCAATGTGAAAAATTAACGTATCTGATCCAGCTTCTATGTATTGATCAAAGCTTTTATGAGGTTTATTTATCATTAGATGAGTTTCAAGATGGCATGTCGTTATTTTTCTTATGCGTTTTATGATCATTGGCCCAAAAGTTAAATTGGGTACAAAATGACCGTCCATGACATCTAGATGCAGTCTAGTCACCCCTGCATCCACAGTATCTTTAATATCTTTTTCTATGTTTGCAAAATTAGCAGAAAGTAGTGATGGTGATATTGTTCTCAATTTTCGTTTCTCCTGTCTTGGCTTACTATTAAATTTAATGAAGCTGGAAAAGACACTCTAAGTCCAGCAGTCATACTTTGATCAATAATCGTGTTATTTAGCAATTCTGGTTGATATTCATAGTCTATTTTACCAATCCTTAATCCTGATTTATGAATCATTTCCTTTCCTCTATTAAGGCTTAAGTTCATAATGTCTGGTACTATATAATAATCAGGAGGAGCTCCATTGCTAACACCTAATGTTATTTTAGTTGAAGATTTTACAACTCTTCCCTCTTTGGGCAGTTGAAACGTGATGCTTCCACTTGATATTGAATTATCATATTCATAAATGATCGTATCTTTGGCCAGACCTAATCTTGAAATTTCAAGAAGTGCATTTCTTAGAGTTTTGTTTATTAAATTAGGTATCGTAACATTTTCTTCTTTGCCAGCAACTGTTAGCTTTATGGTTCTACCTTCCTTTACTTTGGTAAAAGCTCTTGGAAACATTTTTATTACGGTTGACGGTGTATTTGCAATATCATATGGTGATATTATTATTTCCGTATTAAAGCCTAGCATTTTTAGATCATAATTTGCCTTTTCAATAAAATCTCCTCTTATGTCTGGAAGATAATGCTCATTGTTATAGCCAACATAGCTTGGCAATAAAAGATAATCCATTAAAAAAATTCCCATTAATGAAAGCAATGATAATGATATTATATAGCTAATTATTTTTTTAATCATTTTTTGATAATCTTACTGCAAAACTACCGTCAATATTATGTTGTGGTGGATATGTAAAAATAGCACCTTTATCATCAATATATTTATTAGATATGTATTTATTGGCGTTTTGTATTTTATAATTAGGGTTCTTTTTTAAAAAATCATTTATTACAATCCAATTTTCTTCATTTTCCAAAGAGCATGTGCTATAAATTATGGTGCCGTTATTTTTAATTTGCTTTGCTGCAGATGCTAATAATTGTTTTTGTAATGATTGCATTTCTTTAATATCAGAGCATTTGCGTCTCCATTTAATATCAGGATGTTTTGAAATTGCGCCTGTTCCAGTACAAGGTGCATCAATCAAAATTTTATCACCCATTTCTATTTTAGATTTTCTAATGTCACTTAAATTGGAAACCACATTTTTTATTTTCATTCTTTTAATTGTATCATTAAGCATTTTGATTCTATTTGGATTAATATCATATGCAAATATTTTCCCTTTATTATTTAGCAATTCTGACATATGTGATGTTTTTCCACCAGGAGATGAGCATAAATCTATTATTATTTCATTACTTTTAGGGTTTACAAGTTTTGCAACTAAGCCTGATGAGGGATTTTGCGCATAAATTTTACCTTCTTTAAATAAATTATTATTTAAAATAAGCTGAGAATTTTCAACTTTAAAAAAAGTATTTATCTCTTCAAATACTTCATAGTTAATTTTATTTGAATTTAAATATTCTTTAAAATCATTTACTGATAAAACATGCGTGTTTATTCTAAACCATGTTGCTGGATTTTTATTGTTCCATTTAATTAATGCATGTGTTTTATTATTTCCCATTGAATTAATCCATTTATTAATAAGCCATTTTGGGTGAGAATAATATTTAGCATAATTAACACTACCTATCTTTTGTGGAATAATTTTTTCTGATTTAGATCTTATGATTTCTCTTAAAATTGCATTAATGGTGTTGGATAATTTTTTATCCATTGTTTTTGCAATTTGCACGGTAGTTGAAACTGCTGCATAATTAGGCACATTATCCATAAACTTGATTTGAAATATCCCCATTCTTAAAAGATTTAAGGCTGTTTTATTTAGTTTATTTATTTTTCCGTGATAGAAATTTTCAACATACATGTCAAGATGAGTTTTAAATCTAATTATGCCTTTTGACATAAATGTTATGATTTTTTTATCAGCTTGATTCAATGAAGAATGTTTTTTCATGTGTGATGTGATTATATTAGAGAGACGTTTTTCGTTTTTAAAAAAATCTTTAATTATATGTAATGATACCTCCCTTGATTTAATCCCTAAATTATCCAAATTTTATTCCGTTAATATGCTTTTGTCCATTAATAAACTTATCTACGGTCATTTTGTTTTTTCCTTCAAATTGAATTTCATTTATTTGAATAGATCCATTTTTAGTTCCAACATAAAGTTTTTGTGCATTGATTTTTATCAAACCTGGTACCATTATAATGCTTGAGTCATTAATTACTTTTGATTAATAGATTTTAATTTTTTTATCATTTAACATAGTGGTTGCACCTGGATATGGCGATAAGGCTCTAATTTGATTATGTATGTCAAATGAGTTACTATTCCAGTCAATGATTTGATCATTTTTTTTAATTTTAGGAGCTTTTGTTGAAAGTAAATGATTTTGTATCTGTGGTGAAATCGTTTTGGCTTTTATTTTCTCAATTGTTTTAAGTAATAGGCTTGCTCCTTTTTGTGAAAGTTCGTCATGTAATTCTCCAGCATTCATTGATGATGAAATTTTGCATTTTTCTTGCAGTAGTATCATTCCTGTATCAATTTTACTTTCAATCATGAATGTTGTGATTCCACTTTGTGCTTCACCATTTAAAATTGCGTGATAGATCGGTGCAGCTCCTCTATATTTAGGCAATAATGATGCATGAAGGTTTATGGACCCATGGATTGGAATTGATAGGACTTCATTTGGTAGCTTTTTAAATGCTACTACAATAAAAAGTTCTGCGGCATGTTTTTTTAATTGTAATAAGAAATTATCATCTTTAAAATCATTTGGCTGAATAATGTCGCATGGAATTGATTCAGCCACTATTTTTACTGGTGGTTTTTTTATTTTTAGGCCACGGCCTGATTTTTTATCAGGAGTGGTTACGACAGCAACAATTTCATGGGCAGACTCATTTAAAAGTGTTAATGAGGGGATTGCAAAGTCTGGTGTGCCAAAAAATATGATCTTCATTAATAAATCAGTTTGATTTTACCTCTTTGGAATCAAGAGTCATAATATATGATCTTGCTACAGTTAATTTGCTACCTGATCCAACGTCTATTGTCACTTTCTGGTCATTTTTACCTTGAAAACTAACTATTTTTCCATAAATGCCACCTCGTGTTAGAATTTTATTTCCAGCTTTTAAATCTGCAAGCATTGCATCATGGTCCTTTTTTTGTTTGCTTTGTGGTCTGAGGATTAAAAAAT
>CAZQYT010000172.1:0-3887 GCA_964597475.1 uncultured bacterium
AAGCAGCCTGTAATTATAATCCATATGCAAATGAAGATAATGTCCGGTGTGGTGAAGACTGTTTAGGTGTATGTGGTTGTGATGCATATATAGATCCATGTGGTTATTGTGATTCAAACCCAGAGAATGATTGTGCTGTGGAATGTGCAGCAATTATTGAACAACTTTCAATCGAAGAAGAAATTCAATGCGAAAATGGAATCACAGGTGGGGGATATAATTGTAATGACTTAAATATTATCTTGGATATCATGAATAGTAATCTGCGTTCTCTATCTGCCTTTCAATATACAGCTATGGATGTTGACAATAACAATATAGTCACAGTTTATGAATATGGTCAACAACAATGGGATGCTAATGGAAGATTAACATCCCTTGATTTGAGTTATAATGAAAATGTGGTGGTGCCAACTTCGTGTAATTTCCGATTGAGAACTCTACCTGACAATATTGGTAATTTATCTGCATTAAAGAAACTTTCACTTATCAATAACGAAATCACATCTCTACCTGAAAGTATCACCAATCTGGACAGTTTGAAACAATTATTATTGGAATCAAACCAGCTTACAAGTCTGCCTGAAAATTTTGGAAAATTAACCAACCTTAAAGAATTGAATCTTAGTTCCAATCAGATAGAACAACTGCCTATGACAATTGGCAACCTGATATTGCTTGAAAAGTTGTGGGCTAGTAATAATCAACTGGCTGATCTTCCAGAAAGTATAGCTAATCTGAGTAAGTTACAATGGCTATATTTGAATAATAATAATCTTACTTCCCTTCCGGAAAGTATAGCTAATCTAGAGAGTCTAATAATATTTAATGTAGATGATAACAACTTATTTTCCTTACCTGAAAGTTTGTGTTGTCAGGAAACAGAAAGTTTATGTTGTGAAATATGTTGTGAAACAGATGGAAGTTGTTTTTATGATGGCATGCAATCATTTTATATAAATAATAATTATATTTGTTCAGATTCATTAGAATATGCATACCCTCTTTGTTTGGGAACAATACTAAAAAATGGCGGAAGGCAACTATGTAATGATTGTCCGCCTAATTATTTTATGATTGAAGGATATTGTGCCTGGGAAGCAGATTACGATATTCTGCAAAACTTTTTGGAGTTAAATCCTGGGTCAATTGAAGAAGGTCTCATACCGATACATGCCTATGGTGCTGAAAATCCAGATTGGTGGGAAGATGGCAGACTCGTCGAAATCACATTTCCTCATAAAGAGCTTAATAGTATCCTTCCTGAAAATATTGGCGATTTAGATAAACTTGAAATACTTAGGCTAACGGGCAATGAACTCAAAGGAGCAATCCCCGATAATATCACAAATCTGGACAATCTTAAGATTTTAAAATTAAGTTCAAATAATCTTAGTGAAAACATTCCAATAGATATAGGGGAATTAAAAAAATTAGATACACTTTTTTTATCTTATAATAATCTTACAGGGGAAATCCCATCGAGTGTAATAGAAATTGATTCGCTTACATATCTTGATTTGAATAATAATAATTTATCTGGTCTAATTCCTGAATATATAGGTTCTTTAGATAACCTGAGATATTTGTATCTTTATGATAATGATCTTGAAGGGGAAATTCCATCAAGTATTGGTAATCTAACAAATCTGAAAAGGCTCTATTTATATAATAATAATCTCTCTGATCAGATTCCTGAAAGTATTTGCAATATTTATACAATGAATGCATCTTTCAATTCCACACTAGATAATAATCAACTTTGCCCACCTTATCCAGCATGTATTCCAGAAAGTCATATAAAACCAGATTCGCAAGATTGTTCTCCTTGAAAATTTGTCTTTTAGTTAACAACAGGTGTGTAGTAAATTTATGCGGTGGTTAAGAAATATTATTAATCGGAAGGAGTAAATAGTAAGGATGTATAAGTTATTTTTATTAGCAGTAACAATTGTGGGATTTGTATTCGCCGGTACCTTTATTAATACTGTCGAAGTTTCTAGCAATTCCGGTACGATAAAAAGTCAATTTTGCCTGGCAGAAGATACCAGTAAGGATGATTTTAAGTTGGAACGCCGAAGAAGAGGGGGAAAAGGCGACGGGAAACGCAAAAGAGGTGGCAACGGATTAAGGTAATCTAGCGATTGTTAAATAATAAAAAAGCCTGGCAGAAGTCAGGTTTTTTTTATGTCTAATAAATTTAAACGATTAATTTTCCAGTATATAGTTAGCAGTTTGTACCAGGTCTAGAATGTTTACTACACCGTCTCCATTGAAATCAGTCGCACATTCATAGGTAGGAGTACTTATTTCAAGCACATAACTAGCCATTTGTACCAAGTCCAAAATATTGATTATTGTATCTCCATTCACATCTCCCAATTCCACAGTACACTCAGAATCGCCACTATATAGATAATATCCCGTTCGCTGATTATTTCTCCGAAACATATTCCAATAATTACTTTGACTTCCGATTTCTTTCACATCAATGACAGCCAGGCTGTTCATTGTTCCTCCCAAAATTTCAAAATCATTATCGCTATCAAGATCAATAATCAATGGAGGGCCTGTAAAAGGCAGGCTATTGTTAATAGGAAAGTGGTGGTATAGATTGCCGTCTAAATGGAATACTGACACAGCTCCAGCATCTGTTACAGTAATAATCTCAGGTTCTCCATTCCCATCTAAATCTAAACAAATAATACCCCCTTCGATATTCCCATTCAATGTGATCGGATAGCCAGGAAGAGTATTCCCATCCATATCTACTGCATAAACTTTATCATCCTTTGAGCCAAACATTACATATAAATTGTTATCTATATTGACAAAAGAAGGAGATGTGTTCACATTGTCGCCGGTAAGTATAGAAAAACGTAAGCTACCATCACTGTTGATGGCATATAAATATTTATCATTATTTCCGATAAAAATGATTTTCTCTCCACCTATATCGGCGATTGATGGTGCAGCTTGGAATTTATCACTCCCTGTAAATGGGAATCCGGGAGCGGTACTGCCATCATCATAAATAAGATAAACATGATCATCATCTGTTCCAATGACAATATCATCTTTTCCATTTCCATTAAAATCAGCAAGGGCAGGGCCTGATTTTGTTTTTTCACCTAACTCGACAGGGAATCCGCTTACATCACTACCATCTGGATTGATAACGAAAAGCTTGTTGTTTGATGAATAACCGGAAAATACGATTTCCATGCCTCCGTCATCATCTAGGTTGCCGATAGCTGGCGTGCCAATGAGATAGGCCTCTGTTTCATAGTCCAGTTTCAGCCCCATATGGTGAAAAATATATAGATGTTTTGATTTTGATGGTATGGCAAAATCAAGGTAGCCATCCCCATCTAGATCTGCAGATGCAGCTGATCCCCATATTTGATTACCGGTATCAAAAGGAAAACCGTTATTTACATATTCTGTTCCGTCAATATTATAAACGTGAATCATTCCATTATAATCCCCGAAAATAATTTCATTATTTCCGTCATTATTCATGTCTATCACTAGAGGGCTGGAACGGATCTCTGCAGTTGATATAGGAAATCCTGCCTGGTTCAGGGTTACATCCAGTTCATATTCAAAAGAATCACTATAATCAATGATGGCGCCGTTATCGGTAAAATCTGCATCTATGGTTAAGTTAAAGTTTGCCGGCATAAGTTCGCCGGTATTATCCAGTGACAACAGGGTTTGTATTTCTATAGTATTGCCACTTACAGGCAAACTGCCAAAATTGATTTCTGAAGGCGTAAAATGAACCCAGTCTAGATAAGAAAATAATACCCCCGTAACATTTTCAGCATCACTTGGAGCGCTTAGAATATTAGCAGAGAGGGTAAGCTGAGCCGATTCACCAGGAT
>CAZQYT010000173.1:0-3856 GCA_964597475.1 uncultured bacterium
AATACTTTTTTTACTTTATGGAAATCTCTACTTCTCATTTAAATAAAATAACCACCACTTGCAAAAGCAGATGCATTCCATCTAATGGTATGATATCCTGCAGTCTCATGACCATTTGCTAAAATTTCAATAGTTCTACCACGTATATCGTAAACTGTTACTTTAACATGGGCATGCTCTGGCAAGGCATAAACAATGTTAGCACTTGGATTAAATGGATTTGGATATACATTATGTAAACTAAATTTATCTGGAATAACCGCTTCTTCTGTTGACAAGTAATCACAAGAGTCATCCATGTCAGCATCAATACAACATTCAATACTTCCATTATCATACTCTATTTCAACTGCATCCCCATTACACGTACCAGAACAATCAATTACATTTGTTACACAATGAACTTGATCATCAAGATCAAAATCATCAACACCATCACCATCCTCATCTGCAGGGCACCAACCTAAAACTCCTTCACCCATACCGCAAGAACCTTCTATTAATTCATCACAAAAACTCCAAGAAACAAATTGATTTCCATAGCCATCACCATCCTCATCTAAATAATAATTTTTCATTACCGCATTACCACCAGGTATACCCAAACAATCAATAATACAAGATTCATCATCATTAGAACTCACACATTCTTCACAATCATTAATAAAATGATTTCCACTACAAATGCCATTACAATCCTTTGTTTCATTCATACCGTTACATATCCCGCAATCATCTAATTGTGAAAGACCACCAGCATAGCCAAAACAGTCCATTTTACAATCATTTTCATGATTATTATCACATACACCACATTCATCATAATAGTAAGGAGCTATTTCGGATGAAATTACATTTCCTTGGCAATCCTGCAAACAAGCTGTATCATTTTCCGAACCACCAACACAATCACCACATACATCAACAAACCCATCCCCATTAATGGTTCCATAACAATCCGTACAACTTGAATTCCAATTTAAATTAGAAGGATAAAATCCTTCATCACATGGATTATATGCTGCATTATAATAAGGCCTTGACTGTGGCCAATCTTCACAAGATCCAGTTCCAGACATTTCTAAAGAAAGACATTCATTGCAACTATTAGCAAATGTGCCAATCAAAATCATTTCATCATCATTACATTCTGCAATACAATCAGCAGAACCGCCATCCCATGTAAGCCCCAACCAATCACAAAACTCAGATGAAGTCGTATTTGAAGTAATATTTAAAAAACCATCACAATCAACAATACATTCTGGTAAAATATTATCAACATGTTCACTACATTGTTCACCATCCCAGTTACAATGATAATCGTCTTCACAAGCAATTTGTGAGGTTATTGAGATACAACCATAATCAACAGATTCATTACTTAAATCAATCCAATCATTTTCACAGTCAGGATTTCTACACACACCACATTCATCAAGTTTTTTACTACCATTCAACATGCCTGAACAATCATATTCACATTCATCATTCATCACGCATCCCGAAGCATGATATGTAAATTCTAATCCAGGAGAATTTCCTTCTGGGTCAGATACAATTATATCGGTCATACTAAGCGGTGTACCTTCAACAATATCCAATTCAAATAAAACTCCGCAACCTGATATGGTATTCATTGAGCCATCATTGAAAAGTGATCCATAAGACAGAAAATCAACATCTGTCCCAGAATGAAAATTCCAATTTTCATCATGCGCCTCACCACCAATTACTACCATATTTCCTAATAAAACGCCATCTAGGTTAAATGAAATACCTAAAAATTCAGTTTCACCTGAATTAAACAATACTTTTCCATCATAAGTCACATATATACTCATTTCAGGCATGGTACATGCATCTAAAATATTATCAAGAACTTGACCATCAATTCCACACTCACAATTCCCACATGCATTTATAAAAGCTCCACCATTTGGTTTCCCACCACAATCAAAACATTCATTTTCTCCATTACAAACACCACAAGCATCAAGCATTGCAGGGCCTCCACATATTCCCAAACAATCATATCCATTTGCAGCCCCTTCCCAATCTGGTCCCGGATCACAAAAACAACTCAAGTCTGGTCCACCACAAATACCAGAACAATCTTGAATATCTCCAGTACAACTACAATCACCGTTTGGTAAAAAACAATTCTCCTCACCTTGAGCACATGATAAACCAGTTGCCAATGTAAAATAATCACTTCCTCCACAAACATTACACTCATCAGTTCCAATTCCATCTATTCCAGTTCCCAATAGCTCGCCATTCCAATTACCTAAACAATCTTGTTCGCAAACAGGAGAACTTCCATCCAACTCTACATCTAACCGGCAATTTCCACATTCATCAATAATAGCCCCATCACAATTACATGAACCATTTATCAATAAACAACCAACATCACCTTGATTACAAGAATTCCCATTTTCATCTGTAAAATAGTTTTCACCAGCACATATACCACATTCATCTACAACTGTATCACCACCCCAAATATTTGCACAATCCTCTTCACAATCATTTGAAACATCAGCATCACATTCTCCACAATTGTCAAATTGTTCTCCATTACAATCACAGTACTTATCATCTATCAAACAATCAATACTATCATCACCAGGCTCACATGGTAGACCAAATGAATCATAAAAAATATTACTTCCACCACAACTTGAGCAATCATCTACAACTGCATCACCACCCCATACACCAGCACAATCTTCAAAACAATCATTTGAAACATCTGCATCACATGTCTCACACATATCTTCATATGCCAAACCAAAACAAATATCATTACAATCCCAAAATTCTGAAGATGTAGACATAAAGCCTTCTCCACAAACTCCACAAGAATCAATTTCAGAATTATTTAGATCATCAGAAATACAAATGTCAGCACAATCAAAACAAGATGTATCATTATCATCACAATCACAATTATCATCTATGTCTAAATCATTGTCAACCCAATTGCCAGTACCTAACAAACCATTCAATGCATCTTCACACACTTCAATTCTATTCAAAAAAGTTCCAAACGTATCTTGATCCGCATCCAACCAAAGACTTGCAAATTCTGCCGTACCATTCCATTCACCAGTACAATCTTGTACACAATCATTTAATGGGTTTGTATCACATATGCCACATTCATCTTCTCTTGATGGCCCCCAAGGAATTCCAGCACAATCCTCACAAGAACTATTGTCACCATTTGGCACGCCACACAAATCCAAACAACTAGTTCCATCTCCATTTGGTACTCCACAAATATCTGTACAAGACGAATCATCACCATTACATATTCCACATGCATCTTCAATTGATGTCCCGCCCCAAATGTTTGCACAATCCTGTTCACAAGGGTCCTGCCCGGTAAATCCTCCAACACAATCATCACAATCATCATAAAAAGCCTCTCCTTCAACTTCACCATTACAATCCGAACAAGATTGATTCCAAGTTAAAGGCAATGAATTATGAGGGTTTATTGCTACAAAAAATTCCCAGTTATAAGAAGAATCAAGGTCTATTTCATCTGCATTTTCACAATCTGATTGATTAGTGAAATTCATCATAATATTTCCTAAACCATCACGACATCCTTTTGCATAACAAATACCACAATCATCAGATACTGCACCTCCTGCAGGTATTCCAAGACAATCTAAGCATGTACTATTGTTACCACCACATATACCACATTCATCTTCTATCAATGATCCTCCCCAATTACCAGCACAATCTTGCGTACAAGGCAAGTTGCCAGAAAAACCACCAACACAGATACCACAATCATCATAAAAAGCAACACCACCCCAAACTCCAGTGCAATCTA
>CAZQYT010000174.1:0-3854 GCA_964597475.1 uncultured bacterium
CAACTATCTATAATACTGGTTCAAATAGCCAAATAACCCTTCAGTGGATATACTCAACTGGATACTATGGTGGTGAAGCTTATCTTGATAATATCGAAATTTCAGGTATTGAAGTGGATGACCTTTCCTATTCTTTAATTGAAACCTTGAGCGATAAAAATGCACCCTCTTTCTGGGATACAACTCTCACGCAAAACCAATATTATACATATAAAGTGGCCAATATCATTAAGACAGGTACACATAAGATTGATGATATTGCCATAAAAACACCCCTCTGGCAGGCTCCAAACAATATCCATTATGAAATATTGAGTCCGGAAGTTGTAGAAGTAATCTGGGATGATAACTCTGAATCTGAAACCCTCTTCATAGTGTATGTTGAAAAGTCTTACTATGATGATTGGAATGGGTACGGTTGGGACTATTCAAATCAATACTATTCAAATCAAGATGATACCAGTATGGTAGTAACGAACTTATTAACAGATACACAATATCGGTTGGGTGTAAAAGCCTACAATAGCTGGGAAGAAACCGATACCAGCTACAGTGGAAGTTTTGTAATAACATTTGAGCCACCAACATACCTAAATACATCTCAAGTATCTAATACTGAAGCAGTCTATTTAACCTGGAATGATAATACAAATATAGAGAGTGGTTTTAAGATACAGAGGAAAATTGACTTTAACGGTGTCTATGAAACTATAGGATATAGCGATGAAAATGAAACTTACTATACCGATTACATTGATTCTGAAACTTTAGAATCATCCTTTAATAAACCATTTATATATCAAGTATCCGCATATAATACTTATTCTGATACAGTTTTTTCTGATTATTCATCCTATGATTCATATACATTCACAACATTACCTCTTCCAAGCAATCTGAGTGCAAACCAACGAGACGGTTCAAAACTCGTTGATCTGACTTGGTCTGACAACTCCTCATTAGAATCAGGTTTTAAGATTGAACGGGATATTGGTACTGGGTTTGAATTTTTAACAATAGTAAGCACTAACACAATCACATACACCGATACAGATACCGCCAACTTTGAATATGAAAATGAAATCACATACCGTGTGAGGGCATACAATAACTCCAGCGAACAGGAGAATTCAGGCTATTCAAATGAAGCATCGGTGACACTTTATGAATTTTTAGGTTTATTTGAAGATTTTGAAGAAGGTGATATATTACCCGAAGATTGGTCGACTTCGACTTCAGGTGGTTCTGGATGGAGTATTTCTTCAAATTATTTTTATGGTGGAAATTACAGCATTCATTGTGGGACTGGATATTATGATACTGAATATCTTGAAATAACAATAGATGTTCCACTAAATACCACTATTGATATTTCCTTTTATCAATATGAAAATAATTCTTCTGGTGATGGTCATCTTTACATAAACGGTGTACATCAATTTGATTGGGATTCTGGTAGTAGTTGGTCTAAACAATCAACTAGCTATTATACCAGTTCAAATAATCAAATAACGCTTCAGTGGAGATATACTACTGCTACTTATGGTGAAGTTTATCTTGACAATATTCAAGTGTCTTGGTAAAGGAGAAAAGATGAAAAACAGGATTTTATCTACAGCAATTTTATTACTTGGGCTGTCAATGATTGCAATTGCCCAGGAACCCATTTCAATTAGAAGTCAGTCTCTAGGGAATGTCATTGAAGATGATTGGGACCTTATCTACGACCCTATTGAACTCGGGCTTGTAAGCGGGACATATTTCTTCATAAATATTGCAGATTTCAATGAGATGAGAAACACAGACTCTATTAATGGGGATATATTCAATAATAGCTCAGGCTATCCTAACAATTTTTCTAATGAACTACCCATAGGGCTTGCATTCAAAAATCCAATTTTTGGATTTTTGAAACATGCTTTTCTATTACGACTGAAAAACTCTAAAGAAGCAGAAAATGCTGGAGGTGGGGCTCATGGTGAATACGAATATAACTCCTCTACTTATTACGATGTAGATAATGACGGGTTATATGACACGAAGACCCTCACTTCAGGAAAATATATCAATTATGATATTGAAAGGAGAACTGCGTTTATTTTAAATAATAATTTCCAAATGGGTCCTATAACATTCGGATGGGAACTGAGTTCTGATCATCAATTCAGTGAAGACGATGAACCAGAACTATTAGAAATGGGAGTATCTTATTTTGGAGATCTTCTGCATGGTATTAGTTTATGGGGATGGGGGCCTAACTATGGCTTCGATGAAAGCACCACCCATTATCTCATGGAAGATGACTATTCAGATTTTACCTTTTCAGAAAATGGAAGCTTTCTGACAACAGAAGAGGATTCTTACGTAAAATCTCACATGGCTTTTATGATAGACTTAGGCCTAGAGTTAAGGGCAGATCTTATTAACCAAAGTCTATTAGATGGTAGAATCAAAACGAATGATTATTACTCAGGGGATTACACGAAATACTTTGATGCAGAAGACATGCAGAATTTTGAAACAGGAACCATAACTGAGACTTACAAAAGGTTAATTGGTGGAAATGGATCGGTACACAAACTCGGCGGATCGGTTAAACGCGTGTTTGATAAGCGTGACAAGCGAAAAAATGATGGATTCTGGCAATTGGGAGCCATGTTGGGAATTTCGCTTGGTAAATATGAATCATCCAGTGACAACCGTCTAAACTGGTCGAAAGACAGAAATTATGATTATTCAGATACTATAAATGCTGATTCATTTGAAACCTACATAGAAAATAATCTTGTTTCAGATGTTGGTAATTACAATGGCAGCAGTATGGATATATTCGGTCGCTTACATGTTCCTATTGGGAAAATCATTAATTTGGGGATTGGAGGATTTTATAATTACAAAAAAACCACAAGAAATACAGATTATATATCTGAAACAACCACTGCAACGGAATACATATACAATGATACTATTAATGACTTTCAGGATTATACTTTTACTACAAACAGTAAGCTTATCGCTGATAGAACGTATGAAACGCAATATGCCGCTTACAGAATCCCTGTGGGCTTGGAATTCAGGATGCCTAAAGATGCCTTAACTGAAAATGATCCTTTCAGTCTGCGAAATTTCAGTTTTAGAATCGGGACAACTTTCATTTCATATCACACTATTATAAATGACAAACACCAAATTACTGACTCTCATCCGCAGACCACGACAACAGAGTATGGGGATGGAAACATTAATATTAATACCAACGAAAATTACTATATATCCACGAGTATCCATACAGAAAATATCAACGGGGAAAAGCAAGTTTCTGCAGGAATTGGCTACCACCATTCAGAAAATCTCCAGATTGATTTAGGCGGTTATGGATGGAAGAAAGGCGAAAAGGTCTCCTTTGTTGGAATATCTTTCACCGTAAAATTAGACAACATAGAAAAACTAATCAATCCTACTGCCAAGTCAAATGAAGAATGAATAAACCCTGATATGAGAGGTGCCATCGGAGGAGTGTATCGGAACAGCTGTAAAGCAAATGAAGTTTAACAATATATGAAGTAATATTTTGCAGAATCAGGATGATGTTCTCCTGGACAGTTATAAGCCGATATGACAGCTAGTAATTAACTATCTAATTCCGCTTCTTACTCCAACTATCTCTCAAGCCTACCGTTTGGTTAAAAACCAAGAATTCCTGAGTTGAATCTGTATCTATAAAAAAATAGCCATTTCGGAGAAATTGATAATGAATGCCCTTCTTTGCATTTTGAAGATTGTATTCTAATTTAGCCTGATTATTTATTATAAGTGAGTCTGGATTTAGATGCTGTATAAAATCATCCCCATCT
>CAZQYT010000175.1:0-3826 GCA_964597475.1 uncultured bacterium
GACCTGGAAATTTTTTTTGAAATTCAGGTAATTGATTTAATAATTTTACAGCATATTCTTTAGTTACTGAAGATATTTCCATTAAACCTTTACGATGTTCTGTCAATCCTACAGGAACAATGGTACATGAATGTAATTTAGGATAATATTCATAAAGATTAGATAAAGTTTGCAGCAAATATTGACCATCATTTATGTCAGGCATCAAAACAATCTGGGCATGCAATTCAATATCATTGTCTGTTAAAAAATTTAATTTTTCTAATAAACCATCATCCTTTTTATATAAAAATAATTTTTTTCTTAACTCTTCATCCGTCACATGAACTGAAATATAAAGAGGGGACATTTTCTGTTCTACTATTCTATTCAATTCATTATTCCCCATATTTGTCATTGTAATGTAATGACCAAACAAATAAGACATACGATAATCACCATCTCTAAAATACATCCCATCTCTCATGCCTTTAGGATTTTGATCAACAAAACAAAAAACACAATCATTAGCACATTTACGTATTTTCATTTCTTCAAATTGCACACCCAAACCCTCATCATATTCTTTACTAACTTCAACCTTATCTAATTGTCCATTTATTTCTAAATCAAGGGTTAAATTTTCTTCAGTAAATCTAAATTTATAATCAATTTCATCTAAAACCTTTCTATCATTTATCTTTAATAAACGATCACCTGGTTTTAAACCTATTTTTTCTGCTAAACTATTCTTTTTAACACGAATTATTTTCATTAATTAACCACATAAAAATACATATTTAAATTTACACATTTATAATAGAGCATAATAAATAAAAGCTTTTTGTTCAAATTCACATTTACTAAATTAATTTATGAATAATAAACATGATTCTCATAAAACTCACCTTTACGCTACATGTATTTTACTATCTGTAGCAGAAGCAGATGAAATATTAGAACAAAATGAATTAAATACTATTTGTGACATAATTAGTGATTTTTTTCCACTTACAACTAATGATGCTTCAAAATTATTAATTGAATCTCAAAAACAATTAGCTGAATCTATAGATCTGTTTGAATTTGGTCAACATTTAAATAAAGTCTTTAATCATTCAGATAAAATAGATTTCATAAAATGTATATTTGAAATAGCATATTCTGATGGAGATTTACATTATCTTGAACACCATACTGTGAAAAAAATTGCTAATATATTAAATTTAAGTAAACAAGAAATTATAAATTCCAAACAAGAAATTGAAAATTTCTATATATAAAAAAGGCTCTGATTAATTACAGAGCCTTAAATTGATTCTAAATAAACAAACTATTCTAAAATTTCTTTCTCTTTTTTTTCTTGAACTTCATTTAATATTTTAATCTGTTCATCAGTCATTTCTTGAATATTTTCCATGGCTCGTTTCAAATTATCTTCAGATAATTCATTTTCTTTTTCAGCTTTTTTTAAATGCTCATTTGCATCTCGTCGAATATTTCTTATCGAAACTCTCCCTTCCTCAACTATTTTATGAACTACTTTTACTAATTCTTTTCGTCTCTCTTCGGTTAGAGAAGGAATCTGTAAACGTATAACATTCCCATCATTGTTAGGAGTTAATCCAACATCAGAAGCAATAATTGCTTTTTCAATTAATTCTAAACTATTAGGATCAAATGGCTGTATCATGATTAATTGACCTTCAGGGACTGTTACATGGGAAATATTATTTAATGGTGTAGGAGTGCCGTAATAATCCACTTTAATTCCATCCAAAATACTTGAAGATGCTCTTCCTGTACGAATAGTTACAAGTTCTTGACGATAATGTTCCACAGCTTTATTCATTCTCTGTTTAATATCAATAAATAATTCATTAATCATGATTAAGCTCTCCTTTTAATGACACAGTAGTTCCTGTTGGAACAGAATTAATAATATCTAACAAACCAGTATTACTATTTATATCAAATACAATTATAGGTAAATTATTTTCTTTACAGAGAGTAATAGCAGTCAAATCCATAATTCTAAGTTCTTTTTCAATAACTTCTTTATATGAAATAGCATCATATTTTTTTGCATCAGGATCAGTTGAAGGATCGGCAGTATAAATCCCATCTACTTTTGTTCCTTTTATAATAACATCAGCATTTATTTCAATAGCTCTTAATGCAGCAGCAGTATCTGTACTAAAATAAGGATTTCCAGTACCACCAGCAAAAATTACGACCCTCCCTTTTTCAAGATGACGAATTCCTCGTCTTCGAATATATGGCTCAGCCAATTGAGTAATTGATAATGCAGACATTACACGTGTATCTGAATTTAATTTTTCAAGTTCAGACTGCAAGGCAACAGAATTCATTATAGTGGCCATCATACCTAAATAATCACCGGGGACCCTATCAAGACCTTTATCTTCAGAGGAAATCCCTCTAATTATATTACCACCACCAATAACAATTCCAATTTCTATATTTTTATTTGAAATTTGAATTATTTTTTTTGCTATTTTTTTAACAACAGCAGGATCTATACCAAAACTTTTTTCTCCAGAAAACATCTCTCCACTTAACTTTAGCAATATTCGGTTAAATGAAGGAAGAGACATATTAATTACTAGAAGTTTCTCCTAACTGAAAACGAACAAAACGTGCAACATTTATATTTTCACCTAATTTTGCAATTGTATCAGTTATTATATCTTTAACATTTTTATCTGGATCTTTAACAAAAGCCTGTTCTAATAAAACATTTTCTTGATAGAATTTATTAATACGACCATCTATCATTTTATTTATTATTTCATCAGGTTTGCCACTTTGCTTAGCTTGATCAATGTAAATTTCTTTTTCTCTATCAATGACACTAGAAGGCACATCTTCTCTTTGTACTGCTATAGGAGATGAAGCCGCTATATGCATTGCTAAATCTTTATTAAGTCTAATAAAATCATCTGTATTAGCAACAAAGTCAGTTTCACAATTAATCTCAACTAATACACCAAGCTTAGAACCTGGATGTATATAAGAATAAACCATACCCTCCTTTGTAGAACGTCCAGATTTTTTTTGAGCTTTTGCTATACCAGATTTTCTTAAAATATCCATAGCATCATCTAAATTACCAGATGCTTCTGAAAGAGCTTTTTTACAATCCATCATTCCAGCACCTCAGATATTACGTAACTCTTTTACTGCTGTCGCAGAAATTTATGACATTGTATTCTCCTATTCTTTTTTTTCAGAATTAGCTGAAATAGTATCTTCAGCATTTAATTCATCAACAACATTTGCATCATCTTGAACCTCTAAAAGCTTTTCTTCATTTTCACTAGCATTAGATTCTTTTTTATCAACAACATCATTACCACCCGAAATATCAGATATCATATCTGCAAAATAATTAACTATAAGATGAATTGTCTTCATCGAATCATCATTAGCAGGAATTGGATAATCAATATGTGATGGATCAGTATTACTATCAACAATGCCAAATGTTGGAATTCCAAGAACTTTAGCTTCAGCAATTGCAATTTTTTCATGAATTCCATCAACAAAAAACAAAGCAGCAGGTAAATGTTTCATATCTTTAATTCCACGATGTAAATCTGCTAGACGCAAACGTTCTCTCTCTAAACTATTCAATTCTTTTTTTGTTAAATTAGCATAAATATTTGAAGATTCTTTTTCTAAAATCGTCAATCTTTTAATACTTTTTTTTATTGTACCATAATTAGTAAGCGTACCACCTAACCAACGCTCAACTATATAATACTTTCCACATCTGTCTGCAGCCTCTTGCACTACATCTTGAGCCTGTTTTTTTGTTCCAACA
>CAZQYT010000176.1:0-3803 GCA_964597475.1 uncultured bacterium
TTCCACTTCAAATGTTTTATAATATTTAATATCCCCTGTATCCGTACTAACTTTAAATCTAGTAGGGTAATTTCTAATTTCTTCTAAAGTAACAATATTACCCGTTTCTATTACTTTTAATTTTGTTCCAATTGGTATTTGTGTTTGTATCATTATATATTTTATTTTAAATAATTAATTTATATTCTTCCAGCTGTTTTCGCTCCCAGGTGTGCTCCATAAAATAATATGCCTAGTGCCAATGTATGAATGCAGATATATATATATCTTTTTTTAACTGAATATTCAATATCTAATTGGAATTTTATTCTAGCCCAAAAAAGAACTAAGAATAAAAGACTAGAAATGGATATAAGTATACCATGTTGAAAATAGAAAAAATCGATCAAGGATCCTTCTTCTAAAAAAATATATATACCAGAAATTATAGTAAAAGGTGTAGAAATAATACCTATGCACATCGTCCAAAATCCTACATGCTCAAACTCTTCGTTATGTAATAATTTTGCTAATATATCAAATAAAAATCCTGTAGAAAAAAGGGCGATAGGAAAGTGTACAAGGATAGAATGAAAATTTTCTAATGATATAAACATTATTTACTTGACCTATTTAATTCAGGAATTTTTGATCCTCGATGGCAAGTCCAGCAAGAAATTTGTAGAGAATTTTGATTTTGAGATAGGGAATCACCCATTTGGGCAAAAAATTGACTATTTAAATTATTTTGCATAATTATCATTTCTCTTGCAATAATTTTATGTTTGGTATCTAGAGATTTATCGTTCATGTTATGACAAAAAGAACATTTAACTCCCAAATCTTTACTAATAGATTTCATATATTTTTTTAATTCTTTTTTAGAATCAAAAGAAAGAATCTGCATATTCCCTGCATCCCCTATAAGTATACTAATTGTAAGAATAATAGAAATATAAAAATAGATAATGTTCATTATGTAATCTCCTTAAAAATATAAATGAGTTTGTAGTAAATATTCTGGATTCTTTTGTATAGAATTTTCCATATCTATTTGATTGAAGCGGGTTTGCAATTTTATTTCCAAAATATTTAATGGGTTGATTTCTGCCCCAACAGTAAATCGATTAATTGCGCCATCTTGCAATTCCGTTTTAGGATCAAAAAAATCATATTTCCCAATTAAATGGAATCCTTGTATAACTTCCCATACAATTTCATTATAGAAAGCGATAGAAGTATAATTATCTATCCAGTTTGATGCTTGATCTATTTCAAAAGTCCATGTAAGATTTCTATAGGTTATGCCCCCAGAGATACCAATCATACTCATCGTATGTTCATTCATATAGCTGACACTTGCCATATAGTTCATATTTTCTTGAATAGTACCCAAGTACATTAATTGAGATGTTATGTTGGTCAACTCATTGTCATTGCTGCTACCTATAAGTGATGTGCTAATGCTTCCTGTCCATTCTAATGCATTGGATATAGGAACTCCTAATTCAATTATAGAGGGAGGTGCAAGATAGATAGATGGAGTGAATAATAGTCCTTCAACATTAGAATGTAATCCAAGTAAGGTTTTATTGGTATTTCCACCACGAATAAAACTTGTATGATCATCTACACGAAGGCCATAATTAGGTAGACTTTTTCCTAAACGTAACCAAACGTTGTAAGGTAGATCATTCATTATTGCCCAGTATTCTGTATTAGCCTCTTCTCCTTTTTTTGGAATGCCTATTTTCGCATAGATTCCTGCATGAGAATTTAATGTAACATGGGTATAAATTTCTGCCTGCATGGGGAATATAGCCGTTTTTCTAGTTGAATCTGTGTTATCATATTGAATAGTCTGCAATCGGAAATCTCCACCAATTTGTATTTTGTCTGCAATATATCCGTCCCAATCTTCATTACCTTTATCCAGCCATCGTTTTAAAGGTAATTCTTCTAATGCGACCACATCATTACCATGAGTATTTCTAAGGCCACTTCCTGTTGGATTTACATGGCAAACAATACAGGATGCACCATTTATCACAGAAAAACGAGGGAGCGCAAAAGATATACTTATACTAACAAATAGTATACAAATAAAAGAATAGATATAATGTATGTGTTTCAATTATCTAATGCTCCTTCATTAACCCATTGAGTAATTAAATCAATTTGTATCTGAGTTAAACTTCCGCTTGATGGAGGCGGCATAACATTATTATCTGTTAATCTAATTCTTTGAGAAACTACACTATAATTAGAATTAACATTATAATTAGATAGATTCAGTCCTCCAGAAGAACCATTTATATGACAACCGCCACAATGATTAGTAAAAATAGATTGAATTGTAGCAGCGTAGCTAACACAATCATTAGAACTATCATTATCGCAGGTGCCACAATCATCTAATACATTATTACCATTTATTATACCAGCACAGTCTGCACATGTGCTGCCATCGCCATTGCAGACACCACAAAAATCTTGGAGGTAATTAGCATTTAGTCCTGTTTTTCCTCCTACACATTCCCCACAATCATCTAGTGTTGCAGCCCCTCCACATTCATCATAGCAATCCAGATTTTCAGAACAAGGTGCTCCAATATCTGTACAGCTCCAGAACCCTATTAAAAGTAAACTTATGCTAGCGGAAGAATATATATTCATGTGGTTATTTTAAAGTTGAATACTTTTGATATGCAATAAAGAATTTCTCTATTATCCAGATTCGCCATATGCCACTGCTATACATATAAGCCCTCCTCCAATCCACCCCCATATTCCAAGGACTTCTCCTGCAAATATGGTAGCAAATAGTGCTGCAAAAAGAGGTTCTGCAGAAAATATAATAGCAGTTTCGGAAGGAGTAAGAATTTTTTGTGCCGAGATCATTAATAATAATGCTATAAATGTAGCAAATACACCTGTAATAAAAATTGCTATAAACAAATCATTAGACCATATGACTCCTTGAGGTTCAAAAATTTGCGCATTGAAAAAAGAAATTATAGTGACAAACATCGATTGAATAAATAAAAAAGGTATTATACGAATATCTTTTTTAATATAAAGATCTTGATATATAATATGAATAGCAAAGCTTAAGGCACATCCAGATGTTAAAATATCACCAAAATTTAATCCTCCACTTGGTAGTACTAATAAGTATAATCCAATAGTAGCAAGGATGACAGATGCCCAGATTTTTTTATTTACTTTCTGTAGTTTAAATAGGACGAGTAATATGGGGACAATTAGCACACTAACACTTGTAATAAAAGCAGATTTACTTGCTGTTGTATTCATAAGTCCAAAATTTTGAAATGCATAGCCTGAGAATAAAAATATACCACATATTGCTCCTCCTATTAGCTCAATTTTTGTACAGGTAAATAATTTTTTACGGAGTAATATAATACATAGAATAGTCGCAACACCAAAACGCATCGTTGCAAAATAAAATGGGGGCGCATCATTTAACGCATCTTTTACAAGTACAAAAGTTATTCCCCAAATAATGGTTACAAAGACAAGGCTTAATCTTGTTATAACCTTATTATCCACTTTTTTTCCCTAAAAAGATAGTAGATATGCCAAATGTTATATCAATATATTTGGAGTTTTCAAATCCAGTTTGCTTTATTTTTTTTATTATTTCTTTCCTTGATGGGAAAAAATCTACAGATTCTGGCAAATATTTATATGCATCTGTACGTGAAAAAACACTACCTATAAATGGTAGAACATGATGGAAATAGAACGTAAATAATATTCCAAAAAACTTAGATTTAGGAATAGAAATTTCTAAGATTCCA
>CAZQYT010000177.1:0-3801 GCA_964597475.1 uncultured bacterium
TGACACATCCCAACCAGAAATATCCTGATTAAATTTTCTAGCAACTCCAAACATACCACTCATACTTGTTACGCTAGATACATCCCAATCGCCAATATCTTGATTAAAGTCATTGGCCCCATGAAACATATTATCCATAGTTATAACATTACCAACATTCCAGCCACCTATATCCTGAACAAAATCATTTGCCTGATAAAACAAATAAGACATATCTGTCACATTAGACACATTCCAAGAACCTATGTCTTGATTAAATGATGACTTGTAGAACATTCTTTCCATATTTGTTACATTTGACACATTCCAACTAGATATGTCTTGATTAAATAAAGCCAAATCACCCCAGCCATTAGGCCCCCATGATGTATTGGAAAACATTTTTTTCATGGTTGTCACATTTGACACGTCCCAATTACTAATATCAGAATTAAATGAATATTTATTTTCAAACAAAGATTCCATGTCTGTGATTAATGACACATCCCATTCAGAAATATGGCCATAAGTATTTATAGCTAATGTGCTATCAGCCACCCAAGAATCTACTGCTGTTTGAAGCTCTTCTTTAGTTTGAGGCTGAAATATTGACATGTTTCCATCACCAGCAAACAGAAATTGTAATGAAATGGAAAAAAGAATTGTTATAAAAATTTTCATCTTACTCCTATTCATTATTGAACCTCCTTAATCAAACTTGACGCATGAGATCCGCCCAAGATCTCAATGGGTTCAATTAAAGGATTACGAAGAAAGGTAATGCAATCATCAGCAGAATCACCACTATCACAACCTGACAAATCTATGCTTATTGCCGTGGATCCCGGATCATCACTTCCAAGATATTTAAACGTTAATTTTAATAATTCATTGGATCCAAATAATCCTTCTCCAAATAGTGCCGCTGTAAATGTAATGCTATTATCTGCAACTTCAAGTGGTATGTTAATATGATCATTAGTTTCATAATAATTTATAATGTCAGAACCAAGGTAATCATCCATATTCTGATATTCAAAAACATCTGGATCAAAATTTAATTTAACCTGCATCCCTGCAAGTTGATCAATTTCTTCAGAGAAAAGATATACATTAAACATACTATCAATTTCCACAAATTGTCTCAGCGGGAACATCCTAAGAGTTTCCCCCTGAATTGCATCAATTTCAAATTGCGCAACAGCAAAACCAACATGATCCATATTGAATCTACCTTCCACATGAAATTCATATTGACCTTCATCAAGATACTCTAATATTACACTCGTTGTAGTTCTATCCCATTCAGACCAATCCAAATATGTCGTAACCGTATCAGTTTGATTTAAAGGTATCAATTTATATCTAAAGGCATTGACATATTGATCACCTTCCCATGTTAATGATACAGTATGCACATCATATATTTGCTCTTCTATGATAATGGTTGTTTCAGGCGTAGCTCCCCCTATATTTGTATCCAAGATTGAATTACTCAAATCTGGGGATTCCCCACACGCAAAAAGCAATATGCTTAACGATAAAAACTTAAACTTTATTTTCATGTTATTTGATTCTTTATTTGTTATAATGTTTAAAAGGAAATTTTCAACTCTACTTGCCCTTGGTGATTCATACCCATTGACAACCTATTCTCACCAGAATAATCAGAAGATTGCATTTTTTTCATGTCAATTATATTCCATGCCCACACTGCGCCTGACACAAGGCTACAAGCAATCAAACCTTGTAGATTTTGTTTCTGTAAATCATGGGCAGCATTAACTGACTTTCTTTTTTCTGCCAATGAAGCAGCATTCCAATTTCCTGTGCTCACCACTTCATTTGACCAATTTTCATAATCAGTTAATTCTGCATCATACGCTGAAGAATTCGTAGAATAGCTACCACTAAATACTGCCAACCCAGCCAAAGCTGCCAGTTCCAATCCAGAAAAAAGAATTCCCTTGCTAGTTTCTCCATTTACAAAATGTCCAGCGCCAGGGAAAATCCAAGACATCTTGGCTGCCTTAGCCATTCGTTCAGCCTTACTCATTTTACTACCACGGCTAGTATCTTTCAATTCTAACAATTTTTTAAGCTCTCTCATTTCTGACTCTAGATCAGATAGCTTATCATCCTTTGGAGATAAATCAACAAATTGTTCATCCAACATCTTACTTATGAAAACAAACTCACCCATATCAGATCCAATACGACCCTTTTGAGGTGTATGTGCACCATCTACATCAACAACCACTCTATTTTTTATAAAACCACCCAATTCATCTCCTGTAATCACACCATCTGAATTTTCATCAGCAAGACCATCACCCAAACCTTTTAAAAGATTTCTAGTAAAAGCACTATGCCCCCACTCTGGTTTTTCTATGACTTCCTCATCTTTTCCACCTGCCGTAATGACTTGTCTTCCACGCTCTCTTGTCATTCGCTTCAAATATTCAGGAGTTATGGCCTTTTTCAAACCTCTCGTATTAAGAGTTAATCCACCATAACATGCATCAACAAGATACATGATATGCTTGGCATAAGACATATCCGCTATGTCATAAAGAGACTTCATGGGAATACTGGTCACATATAAATTATCTAAATTTCCATCAACTGGTATGAGATATCCCATATCCCCACCACTTGGCAATTTGTAAGTATCTCCATGGCCTGCATAAAACACGACTACACGATCTTTTTCCTTTGCATTGGTAAGAATATCACTAAAACCTTGAATTATGTTTGTCTTGGTCGCGTTTTCATCTGTAATCAAAATAATGTTTTCTTCATTGAACCCATAGCTCTCTATCAACATTTCCTTAACAGCTACTGCATCGTTTACAGCATAATTCAAGGGATCAACATTTTCATATTTATTTATGCCAATCAAAAGAGCCCAACTTTCATCATATATTTCATTGACGAAAGCAAATTTTGAATTTTCAACTAATTCAACATTGTTTTCGGAAGGAGCCACTGGCTCAATTAACTTATCAAGAACTTCTTCTTCATTTCCAATAATGACACTAAAAAAGCATGTAATGGACAACATGCAAATGACCATCTTATTATTACTCATAAAATCTCCATGGAATTAATGAAAAAACTACAAGCTAAATTTACAATTCTTCCCTCAATAATTACATTAATTTTTATCATTTTTTAAATCTATCTTTCAAATCAATCAATACTTGTAATATTTCTTACTCATCTTGAAAAAATTACCATGTTCATTTTTCCATTGCATGAACAAATCATCTACTGAACCATTATGATCATTGATTGTCAATCTCAGAACATCATCTCCATACAATTTATCAATAAAATTAGTAGAGAGAAATTTAAAATCTTGCGGATACATGGAAGACAAATTATCAAATAAATGCAATGCCCATATGATGGGACTTTCTAAATGTTGCACATAAAGCCCATGGCATAACTTATTTTCATATTTAGGGTTCACTGACTTTCCAGGCATGTTCTTTGGAATGAATGTAACCGTATCGACTATGTCTTTAGATGACATATAAGGAAGCATGGCGTCTAATAATTTTTCATTCTCTATCCATGGAGCGCCAATCAGCTTAAATGGAAAAGAGGTCCCTCTACCTTCGGAAATATTTGTACCTTCCAATAAACACAAACCAACATAATTCATAGCAGTGCTAAGATTGGGCATGTTAGGTGATGGGGGAACATTGAAAATGTTTTCTCTATCTTGCCTACTTATTTTACCCCTATGTTGAATAACCTTTAATTCAACCTTTAATCCATCTAGCAACCAACCTTCTTCATTTATCATGAATGCTA
>CAZQYT010000178.1:0-405 GCA_964597475.1 uncultured bacterium
TGACATAACCCAATCATCAACTCCTAACATGTGTTTTGTTTCTGTACTAACCAAACCATGCAAAGAGGGCCCAGATATTTCATATTGTTTAGATCCTAAAGAAAAATCCGTAGATTCAGATGTACGATCCAGTATATTATTAGCAGAAAAATCAGGGTCTACACTACCACTCAAATACGTACGATATTGTAAAGGCAAATTCTTTTTATTTAAAAAACCACCGAACCAAACTCTTATCTTGGATGAAATTTTCTTATTAAAACGATAATAAATATTTGTTTGAAAGTTTATTCTCATAAATTGAGAATGAAGCAAGCCTGTCTGAATGGCTGATCTAAAATAATAATTTAAAAATGGAGTAGGCACATTATGCATTTCTAATTCGGCATAACCTACGACAATTTC
>CAZQYT010000178.1:415-3786 GCA_964597475.1 uncultured bacterium
TTATTGCTTCCTCATTTATCTGATGATAATTTAAATTAAAAATGGATGAATAATTCGGATACGACTCAAGATGTTTTTTTCTTTTCCCTTCGAAACCTAATAAAACTCCTTTTCTCCCAGAATTTTGAGCCACATTCACATTAAATGTAGATTTATAAAAATTTCCAATATCATAAAAATCCTGTACATACTTCATTGTACCAATCAATTGATCATTATTAAAATCCCACATTGGACGTATACTAAAGCCAAAATCATAGCCAGGAAGGTATCCGCTATATAAACTTACTCCAGGAGTCCAACCATTATATTGATTCCAACTAAAAAGCCAAGGCATCCAAAATATTTCCGTTTTGTAATATGATGGCTGGTCAAAAACCCAAGTAAATTTCAAAGGTCTTGAAGTTGAATTATTTGTTCTATCTACATCTGGCAAAGTCTTATCTGGATCAATTATTACAGACTTAACATTGGAATCTAGTTTCATTGAATATACTCTATCAACTCCATCAAACCATACTCTATCAAATTCTTGCCCATCAGATAATAGAAACGATACTTCAAAAGGAATTGAAAGAGAACCATAATTTGTAAAAATCACATCATCTTTAACAATGGAAGCTCCATAATCAACAACACCTGTTTTATAAAAAACATCCTCGGTATACCAACTTAAATCTTTATCTGAATATTTTTTTACATATGAAAAAAAATCATCAGGATAAGGGTGGCGAAACTTCCATTCATCATAATAATCATGTAAAATACTATCAATAACATCTTCACCTAAATAATCCATCAAATGCCATGAAAATAATAATGGTTTTGAATAACTCAACCAATAATTTGTGCGTTGTTTAAAGTCATTTGAAGAAGTTTCAAGCGGTTCTTCATCACCTCTCTTTATCCATGTCGAATATCCTGCATATTCAAAAAAACCAAATTGCAGATTGCTCCCAATTGACAATGGACCCAATTTTTCTTGGGTAAATTCATTTAAAATCCATCTTCTATTATTTTCTCCATATTTTTTTTCCCAATATCGTATGTTGCAAAACTCATTTAAACCTTCATCTAACCATGTATGATCTCTTTCATTACTACCTAAAATACCATAAAACCAATTATGTCCCACTTCATGCATGATTACCATTTCCAATAAATGTTTGGAACCCATTTTAGAAATACGGTAATAATTGGATATTCCATTCCTCCTCCAGCACTCAAATCTCCATCTACTGCGGTAATATGCCCATAAGGATAATCTCCTAAAAACTCACTATACCAATAACCAGCATCATGAATATATTCTATTGAATTTTCCCACATTTTAGCATTTTTAGGTTTATACATACTCCACAATGTTACTTCTTTTGTAGAATCTGCTAAAAACAAAGTCCCCTTTCTAACAAGCCAAGTCTTATCAGCAAACCATGCAAAATCATGTACATTCTCTTGATGAAAATGTAGTGTTTTAAACTTTTTCTTTGCTTCTTTTTCTTTAGCATCTTTCTTCTTTTCAAATAATGAATTTATCTTCTTTAATATACTTTTCTTTTTCCCACTCTTTCCCGACTGCATATTCTCCATGGCTTTTTTAAATTCTTTTTCATCTAAAGCATGTATTGAATCTGAAACAGTTGCCAAAGAATCTAACCAAGCATATTCAACATCACCATCAATCAAATCTCCAGTAGCCATAATACGATATTCTTTAGGTAATGTGATTTTTACATCAAAAGTTCCAAATTCACTATAAAATTCTCCCATATTTAAATATGGCATGGGATGCCAACCTTTACGGTCATATACAGCAGGCTTAGGATACCATTGAGTTATCTCATAATGCTGACCGATATGGCCCAAACGAGAAAAAACTTTAGGAATTTTAACACGAAATGGTGTTTCAATATTTATTTTTTGCTTAGGTAATAATGGCTTCGGTAAAATAAGTTTTACCACATCATTCCATTTACCATGTTCATCAACACGAACACTTTTCCCATCTACCATAAATGATAAACTATCGATATACCCTCTATCCTTTTCTTCTGATAATAAAAATTTGCGAGATTTAAACCGCTCTTCCTGTCTTGCAAATGCAGTCTCATTATTTTCATAAGCATTAGGCCATAAATGAAACCAAATGAAATCAAGAGTATCAGGTGAATTATTAGTATAAATCATTCTAACATGTGCATCTAAAACATGAGAAGAATCATTCAAAGATACATCGATGTCATATGCTACATGTTGTTGGAAATAATCATTTTCTTGTGCATTACAATAAAATGTTAAAATAAAAAGAATAATTAAACATGTCCAATTGCTTGTCATGAATTAGGCTCCCAAAGCGATTCATCATCTCCTAATATCATTGATATCCAACGACTCCAAACAAATAATGCATCAGATAAACGATTCAAATATTGCAAATTAATTGAATCAACGGTATGGCTTTTATGCAATGTTATAACCCTTCTTTCAGCTCTACGACAAACATTTCTAGCAATATGGAATTGTGCATTAATTTGACTTCCACCAGACAGAACAAATGAAGAAAGGTCAGGTAAATCCAAATTTAATTCATCAATTTGAATTTCAATTTTTTTTATAGAATCATTTTTTAATTTTGGCAAAGTAGAAGATTTTTCATTATTAAATGAAGCTAATTGAGTTCCTAAATCGAATAATTCATTTTGAACTGATTTTAAAAAAAATATTAAAGAATTAAACACATCATTATGTTCATTAATAAGCATCTCTCTACAAAGACCTATATGTGAATTCAGTTCATCAACAGTACCATAGGCTTCAACCCTAGCATCATCCTTATGGCATTCAATACCGCCAATCAAACGAGTCTTACCCTTATCCCCAGATCGAGTATAAACTTTGTTAATACGAATATTTGGTGAATTAGATTTTTTTTCAGTCAACTTAATTATAACTTAATTAGTCATAATTTATGAAATAATTAAGATTGAAAATAATATGAAATAAAATTAAATTTTATTCTAAAATTAAATTAATCAAATTTATGACATCAAGAACATTTAAAATTCCATCAGCATTTATGTCTCCAGCACTAAATTGAATATCCGTTGGATAATCAGATGCCAAAATAAAATTTGTTAAAATCACTACGTCAAGAACATTTAAAACTCCATCAGCATTAACATCTCCTGATAATAATTCCGAATCATCTGAAACAATAAGATTTACTGGAATTGTTGCTGATCCTCCATTGGAAATTATTTTAATGTACCCCATGTAATCTCCATCTGCAATGTCACTAGAATTTACAATGAATTCATGGATCATTGACAATCCATAATCTAATTGTCCAGAAGTATCATCTGAAAAATTTA
>CAZQYT010000179.1:0-3779 GCA_964597475.1 uncultured bacterium
ATAAAATAGGCTTATTATGCATTTCCATATATCCTGCAAACCATGAATGATTTTCTCCATGAGGATTTTGTGCAGTTCCTGTTTTACCATAAACATCAACATCCTCTATCTTAGCCAATTTACCAGTTCCTCTTTCATGATTAACAACATTCCACATCGCATCCTGTAAAAAATCCCATGTATCCGAGTTTAGATGTAAATTCATTTCACTAAGCATATTATTCATTGTTAAATGTGGCTTATATGTATTGCCCCGACTAGCAATTAGATTGATCATTTGTAATACTTGAAGCGGTGTAACTAAAACATCTCCCTGCCCAATTACAAAAGTAAGCAAATTCCCTGTAGACCAACCATATTTCCCATACTTCTTATTCATATAACCACTATTAGGAATATTACCTGCCTTTTCACCATATAAATCAATACCGCTAATTGCCCCATATCCAAATCCTTCTGCCATTTTTACCCAATTTTGGAACGAAAGCTTTTGAATTAATTGATAAAAATATATATTACATGAATGTATAATAGCTCGCCTCATATCTATATCCCCATGGCCATCAATATTCCAGCAATGAAAAGTCCTATCTCCTAAAGTATATGCGCCACTACAGTTTACTATCCATTTTTTTTTAACTCATTTTTCTTCAAGAGCTAATGCTGCTGCAATTAATTTCAGTGTGCTGCCTGGAGGGTATAAACCTTGTATTCCTCTATTTATAAGAGGGGCATTATTATCGATACTCCATTGATCCCAAACAGATCTCGGAACAGGCCCTACAAATGAATTTAGATCATAATCTGGAGCAGATAAATAAGCTAACACTTCTCCTGTTAATGGATTCATACAAATAACTGCACCTTTTTTACCATCAAACAACTCTTCTATATAAGCTTGCAATTTACTATCTATAGTTAAATATAATGCCTTGCCTGGAATTGGGGGCGCTGGCTCAATATCTTCTACAATACCATGATCAATCCCATAGATATCTACCAAATGATACTCCACTCCATTATATCCTCTAAGAGAGGATTCATACACTCTTTCTATTCCACTATATCCATATATCTCTCCTATTTTATAATCACTTTTATTTTGTTTTGGATCTGTAAAAAGCCTTAAGTAGCCAAGAATATGGGTTAAACGTGCTTCATTCGGATATATTCTAGCAGGAAATTCCTGAAAAATCATACCAGGAAGATCTAATTTATTTTCTTCTAATATGGATCTGGTTTTAAAATTAATATGATTTTTTATTTTATAAGGACGAAAACGATAGAATGATTTCTTCTTTTTCATAATTGTTTCTGTTAAATCAATAGCATTCAAACTTAACTTTTGAGAAATAAGATCATAATTAAATTTTTCTGTAACATCAAATGGAATAACTGCTAAATCATATATTTGCAAATTATCTACAAGTGGTACACTAAACCGATCAAAAATTATTCCACGGGGAGCTTGCAATAATAACTTACGTACACTATTGGCTCCTGCGCGATCTGTATATTTTTCATATTGATAAACTTGTAAATAAATAAATCGTAAGAAAATAATAAAAAATAAAATGAAACAAAATATTTGAGTCTGTCTAGATTTTTTAATAATCAAAAACCTTATCTACTAATACCATTTCTTATGATATACTTATCCATTATTAAAAAAATAATAAAGGATATAGTAGTTTGTATAAATACTATTTTTATAAAAAGAATACTAGATATAGATATATCATTTAGCCTAATAAATTGATTTAAATAAAAATATAAAAAGAAAATAATAAAAATGTATAGCAAACGAAACTCCCTACTCCAAATACTATAATATATTGTCATAGTCCCAAAACAATAACCAATTAATGATTTAATAAATGACATAATACCAATTAATTCAAACTGTGTCACTAGATCCTGTGTAAGACCAAGTAAAAACCCTATTATAATTGCCTCAAAACGACCATAGTAATATCCTATATATAATAAAAAAATAATTAGAATATCTGGAATTAGAATTAAACCCTCTATATTAATTACAGGAATAAAAATTTGAATTACAACTATACTAATTGTTAAAAAAAATATTTTAGCTAACAATAAATATTTCATAATATCACAAAAACATAATCAGGATTAGAAATTTTACCAAGTATTTCTACAATTATATGTTGAAATGGTAATTTGTCTTTTTTATCAAAAGAAATAACTTTAGCAATAGGAATATTAGGAGGGTAAATTTCAGATATCCCCGAAGAATACACAATATCACCTTCTTTAATGGGTGTTGTTTTTCTTACACCTTCTAAAATACCAAATTTGCCATGTGTTGGAATAAATAACCCTAATGTACGTTCTTCTCCTACGCGAATTGATACTCTAAAATTTTTATCTGTTATAAGCTGAACAATTGCGACATGATCATCAAGCGTAATAGTTTTCCCAAGTAAACCATTTTCATCTAATATAGGAAGATTTTTAATCAGGCCATCTAAGGATCCTATATCGATAGTAATTGTATGACTAATAATTCCAAGATGATAGTTAACCACATTAGCCGTAACATAGTTTAAAGGATACTCTTTGCTGAAATTTAATAATTGTTTTAACCGTTTGTTTTCTTTACGATAGCTATCAAGTTCTGCATTTAATAATGCTAACTTAATTACTTTATTTTTTAATAAATAATTTTCTTCCTTAATAATGAAAATATTTTTATACCATTTTATTGGATAAGAAATTTTACTATATATTAAAGAAACTTGAAGTTTTAAATTCTGAACCTGTGGAGATTTATTAAAAAAAAGTAAGACGACAGAAAAAAATAATGAAAGAAATAATGCCAGAACATCTTTATTGATGTAAGATATCCTGGATCGAGGCATTATGGCTGAATTAAAACTTCTCTATATTTTTTAAGATCTTCTAAAACAAGGCCTGTCCCTTTTACAACGGAAAAGAGTGGGTCTTCTGCAACATTTACGGGCAATTCTGTTTTATTACGAATATGTATATCAAGATCTTTCAATAAGGCCCCACCACCCGTTAGTATAATCCCAAAATCAATAATATCAGAAGAATGTTCAGGAGGCGTTTTATCAAGTGCATTACGGATAGCAGTTGTTATTTGAAAAATAGTTTCAGACAAAGCTTGACGTATTTCATCAGATGAAACTTCAAGTGTTTTAGGAATCCCTGTCATTTTATCTTGACCTTTAACTGCAATTTTTTGACCCGCATTTCTAATAGCTGACCCTACGGCACACTTAATATCTTCTGCAGTTCTATCACCAATTCCTAACTTATGTTGCTCATTAAACCAATCAACAATTGCTTTCGTTTGCTCATCACCTGCAATACGAATAGTTTCAAGAGTACCAATCCCATTTAATGATATAACTGCAATTTCAGTAGTACCACCACCTATATCTACTATCATATTCCCAATAGGCTTACTTACATCAATCCCAATACCTATTGCTGCCGCCATAGGCTCTTCAATAAGATAAACTTCACTTGCATTAGCATGTTCTGCAGATTCCATGACTGATCGTTGTTCTACATCCGTTACTCCAGAAGGAATACAAATAACAATTCTAGGGCGGGCAATTCTACTTAATTTAATTTTTCTAATAAAGCCACCTATCATAGCATCAGTCATTTTATAATCTGCAATTACACCATCTTTAAGTGGACGAATTGTTTCAATGCCACTATGCGTTCTTCCTACCATTTCCTTAGCTTCATTACCAACTGCAATAATTTCGCCACCAACAACA
>CAZQYT010000180.1:0-3762 GCA_964597475.1 uncultured bacterium
TACCCATGCTACAAATAGCCTATGGCTTGAAAGTGATGGTGGTGGTACATGGAATGTAGGATTTAACAGTAATGGTCATATAGCTGGTTTCCAATTTGAGATTGATGGGGCAACAGTTAACAGTGCTTCGGGTGGTGTAGCAGAAGATGCTGGTTTTATGCTCTCTAACAGTGCAACTACAGTACTTGGATTTTCCCTTTCTGGCGATACAATCCCACCTGCTGATGGTGGTATTTTAGTTGTTTTAGATATAACAGGTTCGCCAACCGGTATTAGTGCTATTGTTATCTCTAATCCAGACGGTTCAGGCATGGATTTTACATATGATCCAGGCAGTGGAGGTAGTTATGTAGATGCCTGTGATTGTGATGGAAATATTGATGATGAATGCGGTGTATGCGGCGGTGATGGCATTGATGAAGGCGTTTGTGATTGTGATGGTAATGTAGAAGACTGCGCTGGTGAATGTGGAGGATTGTCTCTTTTAGATGAATGTGGAGTATGTAATGGTGATAATTTTATTGATGATTGTTTAAATTCTGCTGACTGTTCAAAGATGGATTGTTTTGGTATTTGTCATCCTTCTACATCTGTTGGTGAGATTCAGATGGAAAATGGTTTAATTCATGGTGCATACATTGATGATTGTGGTGTGTGTTCAGATGGAGAAAGTGGGCACACATCTAATTTAGAAATGGATTGTGCTGAAGTTTGTTCTCCAGAAACTCCAGAAGGCATGATTCATTACGCTCAAGGATTAGAGTATGGTGCATACATTGATGATTGTGATGTTTGTTCCGCTGGGATTACTGGCCATATGGCAAATAGTGACATTGATGAATGTGGTGAATGTTTTGGTAATAATCAGGCCATGGATTGTACGGGGGAATGTTTTGGAATTTCGGAAGTAGATGAGTGTGGTTTTTGTGGTGGAATGAATGCAAGCATGGATTGTGATGGCGAGTGTGATGGTGAGGCGGAAATTGATTGTAGCAATACCTGCGCTGGTGGTACTACGGGCATGGATCCTCAAGTGTGTGGATGCATGGATGAGACGGCTACCAATTATGATTCTGATGCTACATGGGATGATGAGACCTGTTCTTACAGCACGACTTTCCATGTAGGTGAAGGTTATGAGTTTGATAACATTCAAGACGCCATAGATCAGTCATCACCATTTGACAGTATTGTTGTTCATCCAGGAATTTACAAGGAAACGTTAAGTATTAGTCATAACATTACGTTAACGTCAAATGATGTTGAAAAGCCTCAGCTTACAATGCTGGAACGTCCAGATGGCCATGAGGATGGTCCTGTCATTGCAATAAATGATGTTGGATCTCAAACCATCATAAAGGGTTTTACCATTTCAAATGGTAGAAATTTAGATGGGACTGGTGGCGGCATTCGCATCTCTAATTCAGATGTGACATTGAAAAAACTTGTTCTAGTTGGAAATAAGGCCACTTCAGGTGGAGCAATAGGTCTTTTAAATTCATCTCCTTACATTGAGAATGTTACCATGGTTAATAATCATTCTTATGGGGGTGGCGCCATTTATATTGGAGAAGGTAGCTATCCTGTCATGAATAGTTGCATCATGTGGGAAAATCATCCGAGTGCATTATCTTGTTCTCCTGAAGCAAATGGACTCAACATTAAACATTCAAATTATGAGGAAGAGATTTATCCTAACAACATCCCATGCGAAAATTTTAATTTAACTGAAGAGCAAAATAATACGCACGTAGATCCTCAATTCATGCTTCCCCTTGAAGGTGATGTAGAGGAAGAGTTTAGTTTTTCAGAACATGATGCTGATTATTCATTGGCACATGTTTCTCCTTGTATTAATAAAGGAGATCCTTCAATTGTTGATTCAGATGGTACCTATTTGGATCAAGGCGCAATTCATGTAAGTAATGGTTGTACGTATGCTGGAGCAGAAGCATATGGTGAATTTGAAGTTTCTTGCAGCGAAAACATCCATGGCTGGGCTGAAGACTGTAAAAATAATGATCTAGTAGGGGAGAATTGTTGTTGTGTTATCATGCATGATATATTTCATGTAAGTGAAGGTGAAAATATTCAAGGTGCCATTGATGAGGCTGACCATGATGATGTCATATATGTAGAACCTGGAACATATATGGAAAATCTTGTCATTAGAAAAGCAATACATCTGCGTGGTGGAGGCATTGATTCAACGATCATAATGGGGAGCGGCGCAACTGATAGCGATGTTTATGGAAGCTGCGTTTCATTTGTTGGTGCAATTGGCCCAAGAGGTCGTGATGGCCGTTCACTAGGATATCCTAGCATCATTGGATTTACTTTGCAAGGAGGTATGGGTACCAAGGTATGGGATTATTCAGATAATGATGAAGAGGTCTTGTCTTGCATGGAAACTTGTAATCCTGTTGGAGATTATGATAATTCAGGGTATTTAGAGTATTGTTTTACTCATTGTGGTGCTACTCATGTGGAAAGAAGGATGGGTGGTGGTATGTTCATTAAGGAAGGTTATCTTGAGGCTGCTGATAATTTGATTAAAGAAAATGGTGGTCATGGTCTTAGTACTTTTAATAAGGGATCAATGGGGGGCGGAATAACTGCCTGTGGGACTGGCTGTGGAGTGCCAGATAACAATCCAAATCTTCCGCCTGATCCAGATGATGATGAAAGAAGTCAATCATTTGATTTTTCAAATAACGTGTTCGTGGACAATGAGGCTGAAATTGCCAATGATGTCATGGTCATGGGGTATGATGCCATCGTAAATCTTAATGGAAGCTCTTTTGAATACGTGGCATTTGGAGATGAAGCAGATGGTAGTGACAATGAAGTATCTACCCTGTATTGTCATGATGACGGGTTGGCTGAGTTTGATTTTACGGATGTTGTTGGTGAGCCGGCAATCGTTTCTGATGTTAGCAGGATTGATGGACGAAATTGTAGTGAAGACATTGAAGGTTGTCTTAAACAAGTATATGGGAGTGAAACAAATCCCATAGTCATTTCATTGGGTCAAATGAGTAGATCCATTTCTCGCCCTCTTCAGATTCCAGACCATGTTACACTGGAAGGAGTAGATACGTCAACTACCATATTGTCTGCCTCAGGTGACCATAGAGTCATTACGGGTTATAGATTGAAAAAAGGAAAGTTTAAAAAAATGGCCATTAAAGATGGAAGTGAATCAGTAGGTGGATGCATTTCATTCCGTCAATCAAGCGCTGAATTTGACAATGTGCTTATTTCCAATTGTAACGCATTCTTAAAGGGTGGTGCTATTCATGTTTCTGGTAATGATGAGAATGACGGCTTGATTGAAATTAAAAATACGGTTATCAGAGGTGATTCTGCTATCGTTGGTGGTGGGATTTATGTCATGAATTCAAATAATGTCATAATAGAAGGATCAATTTTTGAAAAAAATGATGTAGATGATGGATTAATTGAAAACATTAACATAAGTGGTTATGGTGGCGCTTTGCATGTTAAAAATTCTACCATCACTATTTCTAATAGTGAATTCATTGAAAATAGTGGGTCTGGAAATGGAAATTTGGGCGCAGCAATCCATGGAGAAAATTCTCAAATATTCATGGATGGATCCAAGATTAATGAAAATAGGAATACAGGAGATGGTAGCCGAGGTGCTGGTATTTATTTGGTTGGAGGGGCTTCTCCTAGCGTTATTTCAAACAGTGAAATTCGTGGAAATGCATCAACAAGAGGAGCTGCCATATATTTGGA
>CAZQYT010000181.1:0-3740 GCA_964597475.1 uncultured bacterium
CAACCATTAGTGTTAAAACACACATTGTTTTCATGAATTGCTTCATTGTTTTCTCTCTCCTTGGTTTGTTTTTTTTCATTTATTATTTCTTTTACTCATTCTTTAATCATTAAGAATAAAATTTGCTATTTGAACCAAATCTAAAATATTAACCGTTCCATCTCCATTAAAATCTGCAGCACACTCATATTCTGGAGTACTTGCTCCAAGAACATAATTAGCAACTTGTACGATATCTAAAATATTTACTATTCCATCTCCAGTCACATCACCGATGGAAGCTCCACATTCTGACTCTCCTTCCATGACGCCATATCCCGTTCGATGAGAATTTCCTCTAAACATATTCCAATATCCACTATAACTTCCAGATGATTTTACGTCTATGGCTTGCAAGCTACCACCAGAACCCGCTACTATTTCCAAGTCTCCATCACCATCCAAATCAGCTGTCAAAGGAGCACTAAAAAAAGGTGCGTCTGCAGAAATAGGAAAATCACCATGTATACTACCATCCAAATTAAATGCCAAAACATCACTAAATTCAGTTACGGCTATTATTTCTGGAGAACCATCTCCATCTAAATCTGATAAAATAATGGACTTACTAATTGTAACATTTACATCTACTGGCCAACCTTCCATTGCATTACCATCCATGTCTACCACATGTAAAACGCCTTCATCATCACTAAATAAAACATATTGACTACCTGCATGCTCCAAAAATGCAGGTGAATTAAATACATCATCTGTAGTTTCAATGGAAAAACGCAAACTACCATCAGCATTTATGGCATAAAAATATGCATTATTTGAGCCTGCAAAAATTACTTTTTGGCCATTTACATCTAAAACGGATGGAGCAGATTGAACCTTGTCACCCACTTCAAATGGAAATCCTGGCGCTTCAGTCCCATCATCATAAAAAAGATGAATCTTGTCACTATCAGTACCAACAACTATGTCATCTTTGCCATTACCATTAAAATCAGCTAACGCCACACCAACCTTAACCTTTTCTCCAAGTTCTATGGGGAAACCTTCCACAGATGTTCCATCAGCATTTAATGCCCATACAAGATTTCCTGATGAATAACCTGAAAATACAACCTCTAAGTCCATATCATCATCTAAGTTGCCAATTGCAGGTGTCCCTAGCAAAAACTTTTCGGAATCAAAATCAACCTTTACTCCATTCATGTCCAATAAATAAAAATGCTTACTCTTGGATAAAACAGCAACATCCATCAAACCATCTCCATCCATGTCTGCAGCCGCAGGAGATCCCCAAACCTGATTTCCAGTATCAAATGGAAAATTATCATTAAACATTGAGCCATCTGAATTTAACACATGAATAAAACCATTATAATCACCATACACTATTTCATCACTACCATCTCCATCCATGTCAACCATCAAAGGACTTGTTTTTTGTGATGCTTCATATACTGGAAATCCATACTGATTTAAACTAACTAATATTTCTAAATCATATTCTTTATAATAAAAATTATCTTCAGCTCCAGGGATACCTACACCCAAAACCATCAGCTTAAATGTTTTTTTACCAATATGAACCTCATCATCTAAACTTACAATAAAAGGCATCGATTCATTTGTAAATAAGTCACCTGGCTCTAAAGGTTCATTTGAGATTATAGAACTTGTATTATCATCTATGGTAACGCCAGACTCTTCAGTTGTCAATAAAAGTTCAATATTGCTTGCAGCCGCCCATGGTGCGGGATTTTCTAATTCAATGACTATTTCAAAAGTCTCACCAGGATTAATGACACTATCGCCATCTCCTGAAGTCTCACTCGTATTAAAAGTTGTTAATCTTAAATTTGGCCGATTAAGGGATTCAGGCTGTATGTTTCTCAAGATATGAGAACCATCACCCCAACCATCAGGGTCTCCATTCTCAGTAACAGTAAACCAGCCATCACTCTGTCCACCCCAACCCCAATTCATATGGAACATTTCATCATCATATCCATCACAATTCCAAGCATGTCCACCTTCATCATTATACCCAACATAAATCATTGGCCTATTATTATCAATTTCCTCCACTAAATAATTAATCCACTGAGAATCACTTGCGCTAGATCTATAACTAGTATAAATATTATCTTTATATAAAAAATTATTTTCAAGCGCATATAATGCAGATGGATAGCCACCAGTCACCTGAGCACCAGAACCTTCACAATCATAATCCATGTTTACAGCTACAGCGGCATGCCAAACAAGATACGATGCTGCCTCAGATCCAGACTCTGCATCACCCATGGCTGCATAATCATAAAAAGCATCACCAAAATTAGCATATTGAGTACCCCAGCCACCACAATAACAAAAATAATCACCTGAACCAATTGTAGGAAATTTCCAATAATGCATAATGGCAGACATTGAAACCGCAACGCAACCACTTGGCACCTGATCGCCGTCACAACTTGTCTCACCTGGACAATAATCATTCCATGTGCCACTTTGATTCCAATGAGATATAAGCAATGGCCCCTTCATGTCTCTATTCCTAATATTAAGCCCATTACCTGTCATGTATTTTTGCCACTGCGTATTTATCCTTTCTGTTGCAGATTCACCCATATCAATGGTCTTTTTTATCATATTTTTATATGCATCAAGCATCCAAGCAGTATTTGAATTCATATTATCAGTGACAAATGGGTGCTCAAACCCATATGCAAGCATTGGTGTCACTCTATCATCTGATGGAACAATTATGAACCCAGTAGGCTCCAAATGAAACAAATACATCAATATTTCTGAATCATCTGTTAATTTTTCTACGGATCTAACATTAAAATCTTCCAATGACCCCGTTTTAGAACGTTCAGCATAAATATTACCTGCAACACGCTGCGCCATTTCCAATTCTATAGTTTTAGACATTAAAAAAGAAAATGAGGCCGCAATAATTATTAAAATTTTATTTTTCATTCAATTAATTCCCAAGAATCAAGTTAGTTAAAGTTACAATATCCAAAATATTTAATATTCCATCACCATTCAAATCTGATGCTAAAAATTCTGATGCACTAGGAGTATCAGCATTTAATATGAAGTTAACTACCAAGACAATGTCTAATATATTCAAAACAGAATCACCATTAACATCTCCAGCAAGACCTGATTGTAAATCTATTGTTTCAACATGAGGCTCACTTTCAACTCCATATATGCTTGTAATTGTCAATCTAACTTCATATGATCCACCTGTATCATATGTATGAATAGGAGCCATGCTGTTAGAATACGATCCATCACCAAAATTCCACATCCATGAATCAATTTCAATTTCATTAATAAGTTCAGACAAATCAATAAAACTTACCGTCAAGTCATTAATTTCAAATTCAAATAAAGCGACTGTTTCTGCCATTTGAGGCAAAATGCTTATGATCACAGCCTGATCATCCGGAAAGCCGCCCATGGTATTTAAATTGAAATATCCATTACTAGAACCGCCCCATCCCCAATTACAATGGAAATTATTCCCAGCATATCCATCAATATTCCAGGCATGGCCCCCATATCCACCATTATCATAACCCTGAGAAATAACTGGGCGATTCCAATCCAATTCATTCTTAATAATATCCCTGTATTCATTATCTGTGTGATTGCTCTTCCATTCATATGAAATATCAGAATCATAGCCAAAAAAATTCTCCATGGCATAAAAAGCAGATGGATATCCA
>CAZQYT010000182.1:0-3735 GCA_964597475.1 uncultured bacterium
AAGTGAGCTGCATATTCAAAATAAGCTTCGTCTAATATAACAAGCACTCTATCTGGAACCTGCTCCATAAATGCATCAAATTCTTCTATTGTAAAATATGTTCCCGTTGGATTGTCTGGGTTTGCTAAATAGATAATTTTGGTGTAATCATTAACATGTGCAGCCATAGCTGGCAAATTATGATGATAGTGATGTAAGGGCACCCAATTTGTACGAATACCACTTGCATTTGCAAGAACACGAAAGCCTATAAATGAATTATCTGCTGCAATTATTTCATCACCTGCCCGTAAAAATGTACGCATAATTGCAGACATAACTCCTTCGCTACCTCCCCCTACTGTAACATTGTCTATAGTAACCTTGAATCTTTCTGCTAATTTTTTTCTAAGCTCTATAGCCGCAACATCTGGATAACGAAAAATATCTCGAAGACTTTCTTTTATAGCTGTAAGCGCTTTCGGAGAAGGTCCATATGGGTTTTCATTAGATGCAAGCTTTATGATATGATCCATACCTAACTCTCTTCTAACTTCCTCAATATTCTTACCAGGCTTATAAGATTCTAATTCCTGTATATGTCTTGGCACTAAGGGCATACATTCCTTTCACTATTGTATAGAATTTATTTATATGTTTACAAAGGAAATTTAGTTTGATTACAATATATCTAATTACTAATTTGATAGTCTAACACAATATATCATATTCAAATGAATCAGGAAGAAAAAAAACAATTACGTAGCATTCTTTTTAGACATCTAGACGGTATTGCTATTGGTCCTACTATAGCATCCTTATATGAAAAAGGTATATGTACCTATATGCAAAACAATCCACATTTTACCTTTAAAAAAATTACAGAACAGTTTGAGGTTAATGATGGATATTTAAATGTAGGCTTGCGACTATTATCTTCACAAGGTTGGCTAAAGCGTATAATTATAGAAGATGGAAAAGATATTGATTTTTATTTAACAGATAAAGGGAAACAAGTATACCCATTATTCCTACATTATGTAAAATTCTTTTCTTTCATGCCTACATGCATTCATCTTGACGACTATCTGTTTAATGATCAACCCTTCCCTCATTTGGATACACTCTCTCTCCTTATTACTACTTTAGATAATGCAAAAAATAAATATCATAAAATAGAAACGGCAGAATGGGAAATTATTACACATTTAGAAGGCCTTCTAGTTGGACCATTTATTGTTGCATTTGGAATGAGTAATTTCTTTACAGAAATAATAGTAACTAAAAAAAATATCATAAAAGAACTAAAAAAAATATCTCCATTATTACAATTATGTCTTGATCTCTTTACTAGAATTGATTGGATTGAAAATGATTGTTTTACAAAAAAGGGAGAATTTTTTCTAAAACGCGCATCAGCATATGGTGTTACAGTATCATATCTGCCAACTTTTATACAAACTCCTGCGTTAATATATGGAAATCCAAGCATGCTATGGGAAAAACAAAAAGATGGCTCTGAATCACATGTTAATCGTCGCATGAACGTTTGGGGTAGCGGCGGAGCCCATTCTACATATTTCAAAAAAATTGATGAAATCATAATTAATATATTTAATCAACCATTAAAAGAACAACCTCTTGGAATTGCAGATATGGGATGTGGAGATGGTACTCTATTAAAACATTTATATAATGTTGTAAAAAATGATACTTTAAGGGGAGCTCATCTCACAAAACACCCTCTCAAAATTATAGGTGCAGATTTCAACAGGGCTGCCCGACTTGCAAGCACTATTACTCTCAATGATGCAAATATAGAACATTCTATTTTAGCAGGAGATATTAGTGACCCTGCATTATATGCAAAAAATTTACAATCAGAATTTGGGTTAGAATTAAAAAATATGTTAAATGTGCGCTCATTTCTAGATCATAATCGTATATACTCCCCACCAAAACATTCACATAAAAAGCACGTATGCAGCTCTACAGGCGCATTCGCATACAAAGGAAAATGGATAGAAAATAATGATTTAAAACAAATGGAAAAAAACTATTGGAAAATTTGGATTACTCATATTGGAACTGCATACTATTAATCCTATTCTTGCAGCACAATCTCTAGGCAGAACTGTAGCCACAGCATACGATGGAACGCATGGGTATTCAGATCAATATATTTTTGAAGTTGAAACCTACCTATCAGCTGCAAAAGAAGCTGGGCTTATACCAATTGTAAAACACCAAGCATTTTTTCCAAACGATACAATAGCAACTATTAGCATTAATCTTTTCCAGCATCATGATTAACATCGTGATTATAATCACATTTAGAAGTTGATTTACATCTTTATTGCATGCGTCACAAAACAATATACATACTATCCTGTAATTTTCTAATAATGAATTGGCAAAACTTATATCAACAGCAATTATATGCAAACCGAGAGCTACAAAAGCAATTGGAAATAGTAGAATCCATATTAAGAAATTTTCTACCTATTGTAGAAAAAAATGATGAGAAAAAGTAATAGTTACTAAGCTAATATTTTAGTGCAAAACTATACGCTATCTTACTATTCCAAGACTTTTAATGAAGGCTTTATTATTTGATTTTCTACCTAGAAAATCAACAACTAATTGCATAGCATTCTCTGAGGAACCTTTTTCTAAAACGGTTTTTCTAAAATGTCTACCAACTTATGGATTTAACACACCATTCTCTTCAAAAACTGAAAACATATCTTCTGCATATACTTTAGACCATAGATATCCATAATAGGAAGCAGAATAATCTAATAAATGATCAAAAGAAGCCTGCTGATGAGTGCCATGAAAATATGAATAATTTGTAATTGCATTTTGCAACTGCACTACAATATCTGTACTAGATAAGCCACCTGAGGGGTCATAGCCATCATATAAACTTAAATCTAATAACCCATAAAATATTTGCTGCAATGCATCATTTCCTGATTGAAGATTTTTAGATGCAATCATTCTATCTATTAATGTATCTGGAATTACTTTTTTTGTCTTGTAATGTCTAGAAAAAAAACTAAGCGACTCTTTATTCCAAGCCCAATTTTCTAACATTTGAGCAGGAGCTTCCACAAAATCCATTACTACAGATGTTCCAGACTGACTACTTAATTCAGCTTTTGTTACAATCTCATGAATGAGATGACCAAATTCATGAAAAAATGTTTCTACATCTTCATGAGAAAGTAAAGAAGGGTATTCAATAGATCCTTTTGGGAAATTACATACTAAAGCGGCTATAGGAAGTTGATAAGAATCACCCATTTTCTTACCGTTTGCTATTGTATATTCTGCGGCATGTTGATATTTATTAGATCGAGGATATAAATCCAAATAAAAACGACCCATAAGCACATTTTTTTCACTATCGTATACTTCATACATAATTACGTCTTCATGCCAAACAGATGCATTCTCTATCTGTATATATCGTAAACCAAATAATAATTCTGATATATGAAAAAATCCTCCTATCACTTGATTTATCTCAAAATATTCTTTTACTTTTTTTGAATCTACATTGTATTTTGCAAGTAGTAACTTATTTTCATAATAATATTTATCCCAATCATGAATGACAACAGAATCTTTTCCTGATAGTTCTTTTTTTATTTCGACCATTTCTCTAGTATCATTATAGGATTTTAATTTAATACTATCTCGCAACATGTTTTCAAAATCCCACACAGCAAGTGGTGTTTTGGCCATAGA
>CAZQYT010000183.1:0-3722 GCA_964597475.1 uncultured bacterium
TCTCTAATTTTTCTCCTAGACCTTCAGCTATTTCAATCCAATTATAATCTGGAGATAAATCATAGCCTGCATCACTATCATCATATATATAGTATCCATATGCATCTGGCCCAAGAGGATCTGTTTCACGTACCTCACCGACTGTAATAGAGATTATATCTTTCCTTGTATATCCATCAGAGCTTGTAATTAATACTTCAACAGGGAGAATAGAGCCGTTAATTATAGATTCACTTAACGTGATATTAAATGCATTAAATAATATTTTTTCCATAGGAAGCAACTTGTCAAAATTTGCTACTCCAGAATTTACTGCTATTAAATCATCGTAAGGAAGAATCTCCAATGTGTAATTATTGATACTTGTTGATCCATCATTTTCAACTTCAATAGTTAAATCTGTAGTAGAACCAGGATGTAATTTCTCACTAAAATCTTCAATAATAATATATGGCCCAGAAACTTTTACAGGGACATAATTTATCCAAATATTGCCTACATCATCTTTAATAGTTAATGTAAAATCTAAATCTTCATTTTCATATGCTATGCCATGAATGGTTACAGGGAAACTTTTTGATACTATAGAATATGGATGAATAGTACCATAAGAGTTTAAAGCATTACCTATTGTAACATTCTCAGATGATGAATGCAATTCAGCGACTACACCTTTTGCAGAAAATCTACCATAATTTTGTAAGGATATATTAAAATTTAATGATTGTCCAGCTTCTACTACTATTTCTTCTGAACTAATTGCTATAGCTACTCCAGAAGAAGAAATAGAAATAGTACTTTCATATGGACGATGATTTCTTTTTATTACAGTAATATACATTTCTCCAGATGCAATGGCATCCCAATGTAAAGTAATCTCTCCATATTGATCCGTAATCCCTGTAGAAAATATGGTATCATCACCCAGTAATAATGTAACACGAGCTCCTTCAACCGTTTCACCCTCTTCATCATATACAATAATATCTGTTTCTGTTGTACCAAGTGCTATAACATCTAAATGATCTACTGCAAAGTTTTTAGGTATATCTGTCCAAAGATGTAATGCAGGATCTCCAATAAGACTACTCCAAGCAATAAATGCTTCTGTAACTCCATTAGGATTTGATGGATATGTTGCTAAGATTGAAAGGTCTCCATTTATTTCTGCAGCACCTGCATACCACAAATTTTTAGAGAAAATGCCATCATATATACCCATATCTAAAATATTATTATAAGCCGTATGTGTACCTGTGGTTGCTAAACCTATTGCTGCAACAGCACCCTCTGGTTGACTAACAGAACCCATTTTAACAAATTCTTCTGTTTGAGAATTACCTTCATCAAAATCACCTGTTCCACAAGTCATTACCGTCGCAAATGGTGTTTGATAACCATTATTATATGAATTACTAGGGCTTGTACCTGAATCCCCATAAATACCACGATAATTATAATACAATATTCCTTCTTGATATTGATCAATAAGCCAATTGGAAATACCAGAACTAGTATACTTAGTTTGCACATCATTCATGCCATGATTAATCATAATATTTTCTATATATTGACTAGTGAAAATGGTAGAGTTACCGGATTGAGAAGGATCACCTACTAATGCAGCTCTCATGAACCAATCGTCATCTACATATAATGCCTTTTCATATTGAATAGTTTTATTTACTACATTTTCCATAGTAGATTGTGCTTGCCCTGAAATACGTCCAATAATAATTTCAGAAGTTAATCCATCACCATCCATGTCCGTAAAATCAAAATCTGTAGCACCATTATAGTAGTTCCATCCTCCTGTACCCCAATCTTGATAAAAACAATCTATTACATTCGTATCACCAATAAGCCCTACGATCTCAGGTGGATTTTCCCATGTATTATATGCAGATTCAATATAATCTTTTATTTCATCTTCATTATTACAATTATTATTATTTGAACAACTTGCACCAATATCACTAGTAGAAACAGCATGTACGATATAGCCTTGTTTGTGTCTCCAATCTAGCAAATCTTGTATAAAAGCATTTTCAAGCCAATCTTCACCAGCAATATATAATAAACTTAAATCTTGATAATCATCTTCACGATCCGAAGAGGTAAAATTCACAATAAAATCTTTATATAATGTATCAAAAATATGAGATCGTTTTGGTTGAGTTAATACATGATTTGTACTTATACCAGTTTCTATAACATCAATATCTATAGAGGTGTATACCTCTAGCTTATATTGTTTTGGATAATATCTATATGGTATAACCTCTATACTAACAAACTCAATGCCTCGACCTTGTATACGATCAGATACTATTATATTTTTTTCTGGAAAAGGTAAATAAGAACTATATACTTCTTCTTCTTTTTTATTTATAATATCTACATCCCATTTTTCCATACCCTGATGCGGTAAAATTGTAATATTTTCAATGATATATGAGTCTAAAACCTCTACTTGAAAGTCATATGTCTTAGAAGGATCTATTTGATAAAATGTACTGAAAATAGGAAGCTCTGGCATACCCTCTTCTGTTATATGCCCTTCTCCTATTTTTGCTATTCTAGTATATCCGTCTGCACGTTTAGAAATTTCAGGGCTTTGCTGTAAACTCAATTTGCCAGCACTATTATATGAAAATATATTTTCATATGAAAATGCAATAGATATAATCCCAAGAAATATTATTGAATATATACTGGTTTTCATTGACCTCCTTGCAGCCATTTTATATAATTTTATCAACTATTAAATATATAAGGAGAAGCTCGTCGGTATCTAAAAGAAGTTTGTTACAGTATGTAAAGAATGGTAGAAATTATAATTATACAGGTGATTTTGCAATATGAGGTTCTACCCAAATACCATCTTCTTTTATAAGTTCAATTAGTGCCTCAACAGCATTTTGCATAGGTATATTTTGATGCACCACTTTCTGTCCTCTATATAAACTTATTTTTCCTATACCCGTTCCTACGTACCCATAATCAGCATCGGCCATTTCACCAGGACCATTCACAATACACCCCATAATGCCAATTTTTACTCCTTTCAAATGGCTAGTTTTTTCTCGCACCATTGCTGTTGTTGACTGTAGATCAAATAGAGTGCGTCCACAAGATGGACAAGAAATATATTCTGTTTTTGATATTCTTGTCCTTGACGCTTGTAAAATTCCAAAGGAAATCTGATTTACTTGTTCAATAGAACCACAATTTTCAGCAGCTATAAATATGCCATCACCCAATCCATCTATAAGTAAAGACCCCATATCTGTGGATGAATATAATTGTAATAGTTCTGTATTAAGGTTCTTATAATAACGTCCAATTATTACTGGAACTTTACAATTTGCGTTCATCAAATCAATAAATAAACACCGTTGTTCTGCCATACCATGTTGATTATAAGTATCAATCAAAAGTACTACCGAGGAATCATTCTTTAATTTTAATAATAAATTCATCGAAACATCTGATAACATAGCATAAACAAAATTAAGTCTGGGATGCATGGGTACATTGTTTAGATATTGTTTGACATTTAATTCTGGATAAATATTAATATTTTCAGTTTTTACCCAAACAGAATAGGATTGAATAATTCCAAGTGTCCCAGGAATTTCAAAATCAATACTCTTAGTATGAACATGAATATAATCACATGCAAAATCACTAATACCCCATTTATCACTTTCTTTAAAATA
>CAZQYT010000184.1:0-3720 GCA_964597475.1 uncultured bacterium
AGTTTTTAAATAAATAGTTTTGGAGTAGACATTCTCCTCTTATAAAATGAAGATTGATAAAAATACAACATTATAAATAGCTTATCTTACTCGATTAAAGATAATAGATAGTGAAATTAATGAATTTAATAGTTATGTTGGTGATGAAGGGTTTCTTGCTTCAAATATGTTGTCTGAATTAATTGAAAAATCAATTTATTATCATGAGATTTCAAATGGTGATTTTGATGTAACTGTTGGACCTATAGTTAGAGAGTGGGGTTTTTCAACATCTTATAATTTTGAGATGGCGCCTGATTCATCAATTATTATTGAGTTGTTAAATCATATAGGAACTGATAAGATCTATTATGAAGATAATTATATTTATAAAAGAGACCCATTGGTTGAAATAGATTTGAATGCCATTGCAAAAGGATGGGCTGTTGATAAAATTTCAAATTATTTAAATTTACATGGACTCAGAAATCACTTGATTGAAATTGGCGGCGAAATTTTTGTTTCTGGAAAAAATATATATGGTAATGAATGGGAGATTGGTATTCGATCTCCAGATGATAGGCATTTTAAAGGAAATAAGGATATTTTTCATGTTATGTCATTAACAGATATGGCCGTGGCTACCTCTGGAACATATGAAAACTATTTTGAATACAATGACATTATTTATTCTCATATAATTGATCCAATTAATGGTTTCCCTGTTGAACAAGAAATTTATAGCGCTACAATAATCTCAAGGGAATGCGTGGCTGCAGATGCAGTTGCAACTGCAGTAATGGTTAAAGGTGCAGTATTAGGTATGGAGTGGATAGAGAGTTTGGAAAATATTGAAGCATTATTTATTGTGAAGGATACTAGTGGCGCCTATATATCTCTTCAGAGTCAAGGCTTTAGTGACTTTTAAATTTTTTTATATTTTGAATTGGACAGATTTTTTTTTGAAGATCTGAGCACTCACATGCATCTCCACATGATCCTTTTAATGTTTTATTTGATAAGATCAGGCCAATTGCCATAAAAAAAATAAAAACTAAAACTAAAATTATTGATAAAATAAAAGTACTCATCAATAATAAATTTACCTAGTTTGAGCTATAGTAATAAAACGAAAAATGAATACATATATTAAATATATTCTAACCATATTATTCTTATTGCCTTCTTCCTTATTTGCTTTAAATAATTCCATTGGAGAAGAGTTGTCTTTATTTAGCCTCATGCCATTTTGTGGTATTTTATTGTCAATAGCTTTATTTCCAATAATTTTGCCAGTTTTTTGGCATAAACATTTTGGTAAAATATCATTATTTTGGATATGCATACTTGTAATTCCACTTATACTTTGGAAAGGCTTTTTATTTGTCTTCCATGAAATAACTCATGTCTTTTTTTTAGAATACATTCCTTTTATTCTACTTTTATTTTCCTTATATACAATTTCTGGTGGAATTAGAATTAAAGGCAAATTATCAGGCTCACCTAAAATGAATGTTGCCATAATATCTATTGGGATAATTTTAGCATCATGGATGGGGACTACTGGTGCATCCATGTTGCTTATTAGACCTATTTTGCGTGCTAATAGATGGAGGAAGTATAGAGTGCATACCATTGTATTTTTTATTTTTCTTGTGGCAAATATTGGTGGGACATTAACTCCATTAGGCGATCCTCCACTTTTCCTTGGCTTCTTGCAGGGTGTAAGTTTCTTTTGGACTACTAAAGCTTTGCTGATCCCTATGTTATTCATGTCATTTTTTCTATTAATTATTTATTATCTCTTGGATCTTTATTTTTATAAGAAGGAAGGTAAAGAAGAAAATATTATCGTGAATGATGAGGCGTTCTCAATAGATGGGAAAATAAATTTTATTTTGATGATGTGTGTTGTTTTATCTGTATTGATGAGTGGCTTTTGGAATCCACATATTATCCTTACTGTTTTTGGTACACATCTTGAATTGCAAAATATTTTAAGAGATGTTCTTCTATTTATCCTAGCTATGTTAAGTCTAAGATTAACAGATGATGACATTAGGGTCAATAATCATTTCTCATGGTTTCCCATGGTTGAAGTTTCAAAACTCTTTGCTGGAATTTTTATTACAATAATTCCAGCAATTGCTATTTTGAAGGCAGGGAACAGTGGTGCATTAGGGGATTTTTTAATGATAGTTTCAAACTCTGAAGGCTTGCCGATTAATTCAATGTATTTTTGGATGACAGGCATTTTATCTAGTTTTTTAGATAATGCGCCAACGTATTTGATCTTTTTTAATTTGGCTGGGTCAAATGTTAATCAAGATATTGCAAATTATTTAATGTTTGACACGCCTCAAACATTATTGGCCATATCTATGGGTGCTGTTTTTATGGGGGCTATGACATACATAGGGAATGCCCCTAACTTCATGGTTAGATCAATTGCAGAAGAAGATAATGTTAAAATGCCTAGTTTTTTTGGTTTTATGGCATGGTCTATAATAGTGTTGATACCATTACTTATTATTTTATCATATTTTATATTTTAACTCATTTTTTTTAAAAATAATTTTTAAAAATTATTTATTTTGTATTCTGTATAATCAACAAATTATATGAATGATTTCTAGCGTTTGTTTTGAAAATATTTATCGACGTAAATTAGATATAATGTCAAAAATAAAATGTCTGAAATAAAACAAGATTCTTGGGATGAACTTTTAAGTTTAATTAATGATAGTAAAGCTATTGTATTAAGCACGCATGTGAATTCTGATGGAGATGGATTAGGATCTCAATTAGCTTTTTATTATTATTTAATCTCATTAGGTAAAGATTGTAGAATTATCAACCCTACACCTCTTCCTGAAAATTATAAAATAATTGACCCTGAATTGATAGTAGAATGCTATTCAGAAGATAAGATAAGTTGGATAAAGAAAGTTAATTTAGCAATTATTTTTGATATTGGTGATTATCGTCGAGTTTGTGAAATTGGAAAATATATATATGACAATATGCCTTCCGTTTCCATTGATCATCATCCATCTAGATTAGATGCTCCTTTTAATGTCGAATTAGTTGATTGTGAAGCTCCTGCTACAGGTTATTTGGTATGGAAGTTTTTTCAACATGTGGATTTTTCATCAAATAGCATGCCTTTATTAATTGCTAATTCATTATATGCAAGCATTGTTACTGATACGGGATCATTTAAATATCAATCTACTACATCTGATCTGCATCTCATGGCTGCACAATTAATTGATTGTGGGGTTGAAGGTTATTCAATTCAAAAGGCAATTTATGAGCAGAGAAAGTTATCTCAAATTAAATTATTAGGTAAGGTTATTGCTTTGATGCAGTTTTCATTAAATCAAAAGGTCTCTTGGGTTATAATAACTCAAGCCATGATACTTGAATCACAAGGGTCTGATGATGATACGGAAGGTATTACAGATTTCATGCGATCAATAGATAATGTTGAAATTTCTTTTCTCATTCTTGAAAAGCAAGATGGTAGCCATAGGATTAATTTTAGATCAAGTGGTATATATACTGTAAATGACATAGCAAATTCATTTGAAGGTGGTGGCCATAAATTTGCTGCTGGAGCAAGTGTAAAAGGGCATAGTAGTAAGAAAATTGAAAAATTGATTATTAATAATATATCTAAAAAAATTAAAGGAGAATTCATTGGCGATTAAAAGTGATAGATGGATTAAGGAGATGTCA
>CAZQYT010000185.1:0-2073 GCA_964597475.1 uncultured bacterium
CATTTATGATTAATGACATAGAAAAAATATATTATTGAATTAAGTTAAATTAATTATTAAGATTTTTTTATAATCAATTGTTTTTCCTTTGAGTATAATAAGTAAATTACATATTAATTTTTATTAATAATTAATGGTTTAAATAAGTGATGATGGATTTTCCGAAATTGTTCATACCAGGACCAACATATGTTCCAGATCATGTGATGAAGAGCTTGTCAACTAAGCAGATTGGACATAGAACGCCTGAATTTTCAACCTTAATGACCTCTATTGTTAAAGGAGTACAAGAATTACTATATACTGACAATAAAATTTTTTTAGCCTCACATTCTGCTACAGGTTTATGGGAAATGTCAATTCGTAATTCTATAAGAAATAGTATTTTACATACTGTTAATGGTTCATTTAGTTCTAAATGGGCAACAGTATCAAAAGAATGTGGATATGATGTAGAAATTTTGAATTATGAATGGGGGGAAGGTGTCAAGGTAGAAGATGTTGATCGTTTATTGTCTACGGGAAAATTTGATGTTTTTGCCATGGTGCATAATGAAACGTCAACTGGAGTAATGAGCCCCTTGGAGCCTATTGCAGATTTATTGAAAACTAAATATCCAGAAGTGATTTGGATTGTTGATGCAGTTAGTTCTATGGCTGGAAAAAAAATTGAAGTTGATAAATTAGGAATAGACTTTATTCTTTCATCAACTCAAAAAGCATGGGGATTGCCAGCAGGTTTTTCAATTTGTGCAATTTCAGATAGAATGATTGATAGATCAAAAGGAATGTCTTCAAAAGGTTATTTTTTTGATATTGAAGAATATTTAAAATATTATGAGAAAATGCAAACTCCTTCAACACCTTCTATTCCACATATGTTCGGCTTGCAATATGTATTGAATCAAATTAAACAGGAAGGTTTGGAAAATCGGTGGCAACGCCATGAGGGAATGGCGGATTTTACTCGTCAATGGGCGTTTGATCATGGGCAAGAATTATTCCCTGAAAAAGGATTTGAATCTCAAACAATTACTTGTATAAAAAATAAAAAGAAATGGGATGTAAATTTGATAAATGATAGATTGTTAAAACGAGGATTTAGAATGGATAGAGGGTATGGGAAATTAAGAGGTTATGCATTTAGAATTGCCCATATGGGTAATGTGATGATGGATGATTTAAAAGAATATTTAAAAACTTTTGATGAGGTGTTAGATGTATAAAATATTAGTTTCTGATCCCATAGCGGATAAAGGCATTGCATTATTGGAAGATGCAGAATTTGAAGTTATATATAACCCCAATCCATCAACTGATGAATTGCAATCTTATATGAGTGACATAGATGCTTGGATAGTTAGAAGCGGTACTCAAATTTTATCTGAACATTTAGTTGATACTCGTAAATTAAAAGTGATTGGTAGGGCGGGAGTTGGAACTGATAATATAGATATTAAAGAAGTGACAAACAGAGGCGTTATTGTAATGAACATGCCTGATGGTAACACTATTTCAGCAGCTGAGCATACAATTGCAATGATGATGGCACTTTCAAGAAATATTCAAAAAGGACATATGGATTTGATGTCTGGTGAATGGAGTCGTAAAAATTTGGTTGGAAGTGAGTTGCAAGGCAAGATCTTAGGTGTTGTAGGTTTGGGTAGAATTGGTCGTGAAGTTATTAAAAGAGCATTGGGGTTGGAGATGAAAATAATTGGTTATGATCCTTTTGTAAATGAAGATGTTTTTGATTCTGATAATATTGAAATTACTGACTTAGATCAATTGACAAAAAGATCTGATTATATCACATTACATGTTCCATTAATCGAGTCTACTCAAAATATTTTTAATTTAGAACGATTGAAAATGATGAAAGATTCTGCGAGATTAATTAATGTGGCACGAGGTGGGATAGTGAATGAAAAAGATGCCCAACACCAAAATCGTACAAAATCCGATTTAATAAAAGATCCAAGGACAAGAGAATGCAGAATACAGATCGTAATCTCGTAATTTGCATAAATAAACGTTTCAATACCAGCATTATGAATCCTGTCAATAACCATT
>CAZQYT010000185.1:2083-3687 GCA_964597475.1 uncultured bacterium
AGAGGCGTTATTGCAGGAGCTGCAATTGATGTCTTTGAAAAAGAGCCTATTGACTCAAATAATCCCTTAATTAATTCTCAAAATATTTTATTAACACCACACTTGGGGGCTTCAACTTTTGAAGCTTCAGAGGGTGTTTCATTTGGTATTTGTATGCAAGTCAAGGATTATTTAATAGATGGGAAGTTGTCAAATCCTCTTAATATGCCAGTTCATGATATGGGAGAGCTAAAGCAAATTCAATCATTATTAGATTTATCAGAAATTATGGGTAAAATAGGTTCGCAATTATTAGACGGTTTGCCAATTGAATCAGTTAGTATTGAATGTATGGGGGAAATTGATGATTCAAAGTTAATTGCTTTATCAATATTAATAGGCTTGATTCAAGATATGACTGATATTAATGTTAACTTTGTCAATGCAGGTGTCATAGCTCAAGAAAGAGGTATTGAGTTTATTCATAGTTTATCTTCTGAACAATCATCTTATGCAAATTTAGTGAATCTTAAAATTTCATCCAAGAAAGGTGAAATTGAATTATCAGGGAGTTCATTTGGGAAAAATCAATTAAGAATTGTAAAAATTTTAGGATATGAATTAGATTTTAAACCTAAGGGGACTATGCTATTCATTAAAAATAAAGATGTCCCAGGTGTTGTTGGAAAAATTGGTCTTTTACTTGCTGATTTTAAAGTTAATATAGGTGAATATATACTTAGTAGAGAAAAATCTAATGAATTTGCATATTCTGTAATAAAAGTTGATGGCGTTATAGAATCTGAATTAATTGAAAAATTAACGCAGAATGATGAAATTATAAAAATCAATCAAATTAATCTTTGAATAAGTTTCAGTGAAAGAGAAAACTTTTGATAAGAAAATTCAGTCATTTGCAGAATCATGTTTATTTTTTTTTGAACGATTAAAGCTTAGAATCGAAATAGAAAAATTAAAATTAGATTTAAAAAATAAATATAAAGTGTTAGGTAGATATGTAGTTCGCAGAAAAGAAAAAAATTCCATGGATGATTTTTCTCATGATGAATTATATGAAAATAAAGTTAATGAAATAATAAAATTAAAATTTTATATTAAAAATCAAGTTAAGTCAAAATTATGATTATTAATTTTTATTGTAAAAAATACAATAATAAATTTAATTTTAAAGATTAAAATGCCAAGGAATAACTATAAAATAATACTTATTAAAGAGGGTAAGTTTGACCTGAAACAATTAAATCTCACTCTTTTTCAAATAATATCTTTTTTTTGTATTTTATTTGCATTTATTTTTTTGTTATCGTTTTTTTCTTCTCGTCAAATACTGCATTGGGTAAATAAAGCTGAAATTCAGAAACATAAAGTTGACAATCAACTTATAATTGATAATTATGAGTTTGATAAAAACCGTATTGATACTTTGTTAAAGCAGTTAGAGTTGATAAAGAAACAAGATGAGAATTTGAGAAAGCTTGTAAAACTGCCTCCTATACATAATGATATTCGTAAGATGGGCTTTGGTGGAGTAGATGATCAAGTTGATGATATGAAAGAATTAAATTACTTATTTCCTGAAAATAATTTTAATTTTAATAATATGA
>CAZQYT010000186.1:0-3682 GCA_964597475.1 uncultured bacterium
ATTGGAAAATGAATTTTACACTTCATGAATGTAAAAAATACATTGATGAATGGAATGATATGGATGTATCAGATGATAAAGTGATGACTATAATTTGTCCTCCATACACGTCGCTGCATTTATTTGTTAATTTTTTAAAAAATAAAACTGAATATGGAGCACAAAATATTTTCTATGAAAACAAAGGCGCATTTACTGGAGAGATATCTGCATTAATGTTAAAAAATTTAGGGTGTAAATGGGTGATTGTAGGTCATTCGGAACGAAGAAATATTTTAAATGAATCTAATGAAATGATAAATAAAAAAATAATAAATTTATTATCTGAAGGATTGAATCCTATTTTATGTGTAGGTGAAAAAAAAGAAGAAAGATTGAGAGGTGATGCTTCTACTGTTATAAATGAGCAATTATCTATAGCATTTAAAAATATTGATTTAAGCTTTAATAATTTAATGATAATTGCATATGAACCAGTTTGGGCAATAGGTACTGGGCTAAATCCTGAATATGATCAAATAAAAGAAGTTCATAGTCAAATAAGGAACTTTATAAATAAAAAAGGGTTAAAAAATAAAAATATTTCCATAATATATGGTGGGAGCGTGACAATGGAAAATGCAGAGAACTTATCTAGGATAGATAATGTTGATGGTTTTCTTATTGGCGGTGCGTCCTTGAAAGTAGAGAGTTATTATAATATTTACAATAAGTTACAGGAGTCTTAATTATGTTGTATGGTTTAGCAATATTCATATTTGTTTTAATATGCGTCATGTTAATGGGTATTATTCTATTGCAAAGTAGTAAAACAGGTGGGATGGGTAGTGCAATGGGAGGAAGTGCAATGAATACTGCCTTTGGAGGGCAGGGGGCAGATAAATTACTTGTCAAAGTTACAAGCGGGCTAGCTACAGCTTTTATGATTTTAGCAATTGTTATTGGGATGATGGAAAACCCTTCATCAAAGATAGATTTTAATAATAAACCAACATTAACAAGAAATCAAAATTCATCAACTCAGATAAATGAGCTTCCGGATAAAATAAATCCATTAAATATTGATGAAAATGAAAAAATGCCCATCGAGCCCAAGAAAATTGATGCGGAAAATAAATAATGCTGAAGTGGTGGCGCTGGTAGACACGCATGGTTGAGGGCTATGTGGGGGAGACCCTGTGTGGGTTCGAGTCCCACCTTCAGCACTAAATATGAGGATATGATGAAAAGAATAATATTTTTTATATTGTATACATCTTCACTCTTTTCGAATGTTGATGATTATATTAGCCAAATTAATTCTTTACTTACTGAAAAAGCTTATGATGAAGGGTTAGTTTTATTTGAAAAGGCAATTAAGGAATATGATGCTAGTTCAAAATTATTTTTTGTTGGTGGTAAGCTTTATTTAAAATTAGATGATTTAGATGAGGCAAACAAAAATATTATTAAGGCCATAGAGTTAGATTCAAAAAATGAAGAGTATAGGGCTAGGCAAAAAGAACTTGAAAAGTTCAAGCAATTATTGTTGTCAGCAAGAAAAACATTTGATAGTGGCATGATGGATGACGCCATAGTTGAATATGAAAAATTGGCTTTAAAATATCCTTCACATGCAATTTTATTTTATAATTTAGGTTTAGTATATAAGGCAAATAGTGAACTTATTTCTGCTGTTGATAATTATAAGAAAGCGCAAAACCTGAACCCATTTGAAGAAAAATATTTTAAAGCAGTAAAAGTTATTGCTCAAATGAGTGCAAAAGAAGGTGACGTTGAATACAGAAGGCAAGAGTTTGATTTAGCCATTAAAAAATATGAACAAGCAATAGATTATTTTCCTGAATATACAACGGCCATGTTTAAACTTGCTCGAACATATTATAAATTGAAGGATTTTGAAAGTTCCATGAATATTTTAACTAAGACCCTTTTAATTGATCCAAATCAAGAGCAGTCAGAAAAAATGTTAGGCGACATATATAGAAAACTTGACGATCCTGATGAAGCAATTAAACATTATGCTTTGGCGGTGGAAATAAATTCAAATTATTATCAAGCATATTATTCACTCGGGTCATTATATTTATCTGAAGGGTTATTTTCTAATGCTCAGAGTGCGTTGATGAGTGCAATTAAAATTGAGCCAACATATTCAAAGGCATATGGAGCACTTGGAACCGTTGAGCAGGAACTTGGTAATATTGATGCATCAATTAAAAATTATCTAGAAGCTGTTAAGTATGATAAAAAAGCTTATGATATTTATTATAGGCTTGCAAGCGCATACAATCTTATTAAATTATTTGATGATGCAAAGACATATGCAAAGAAAAGTGTTAACATAAAAAGGAATTATGCTCCAGCGTATTTTGAATTAGGTATGGCAGAAAAATCATTGGGAAATAAAGTCGCCGCAAAGGATGCATTTGAAAAAGCTAAGAAGGATAGGAATTGGAGAAAATCTGCACAATATGAACTTGATATGATGAGCAAGGGACTTTAGAAAGATGATTTGCAACTATTTAAAGGGCAATTTATTGCCCTTTTTCATTTAATATGATTAAGGCTGTTGTATTTGATTTAGATAATACATTGCTAGATTTCATGAAAATGAAAAAAATGTCAGTAGACTCTGCATTGAAAGGGATGGAGGAAGCTGGTTTGCAATTTAATTTTGATGTATCTAGAAAAAGAATATTTGATATATATGAGGAAAAAGGCTGGGAATATCAAGAAGTTTTTGATGTTTTCATAAAAGAAAAGTTAGGCCATATTGATTATAAGATTTTAGCCGCAGGGATAGTTAATTATAGAAAAGCAAAGGAAGCTTCATTAATCCCATATGTAAATGTAAATAGTACACTTATAACACTTTTAAAATGGGGCCTATATCTCGGTGTTGTATCAGACGCTCCAAGTAGAGAAGCATGGATGAGAATTTCTTCAATGAATTTTCATCATTTATTTGATGCTGTTGTTACTTTTGATGATACTGGAGAACATAAACCTTCTTCTAAACCTTTTGAAAAGATTTCAAAATTACTCAATGTTTTGCCTGCAGAATCATTAATGATAGGCGATTGGCCTGAAAGAGATGTTTTGGGAGCAAAAAAAATAGGTATGAAGACAGCTTTTGCACGTTATGGGGATGTTTTTAATACTAAAGAATCAGGTGCAGATTATGATTTAGATGATATAAGTGAATTGTTACCAATAATAAAGAAAGAAAATAAATTGTGATTTATGTTGGTACAGACATTGTAAGAGTAGATAGATTGTCAAAAAAAATAGAAATTAATGGAATGTCTATAATAAATAAAATTTTTACAAAAAATGAGCAACAGTATTGTGATGGAAAAAGATTTCCTAGCATTCATTATGCTGGAAAATTTGCCGGAAAGGAAGCTATTAAAAAAGCTATGTTAAGTTCAAAATCTCTTAAATCCATATCTTTGAAAAATATAGAAATAATTAATGATGACACTGGAAGGCCCTATCCAATGATAAAAAATGATATTTTTAATTCTTTTAATTTTCAATTATCCATATCACATACAGATGAATATGCAATAGCATTTGCAATAATGGCTGATGATTCCAATATTATCTCAGAAACAATCTCTTAAATTTGATAAGTATGTCGTAGAGTCTGCTTTTACGACTAAATCTCAGCTTATTG
>CAZQYT010000187.1:0-3609 GCA_964597475.1 uncultured bacterium
CAGAAATTTGCGATAATGGTATGTGTGTTTCATCATTGGATTATTGCCCAATATATGGCTGCATGGATGAATCTGCTTGTAATCATGATATTGATGCAACGATGGATGATAGTAGCTGCCTGCCAGAAACTTGCGATGATGGCACATGCGCCTTGTCTGAAGCCATGTGTTCAAGTGGTGATATGGGGTCACATTTCATTCCAGCTTATTTGGAAGAAGATGTAGATGGGTTGCCTTACTCAGAAAATCCATATCTTGCCATGAATATCTATGTTACATCTGCCATGCTTGAAGGTATTGATTTAGAAGCAGGTGATGAGATTGGAGTATTTGATGGAGAGGTGTGTGTTGGCTCAGGAACATTGGAAGATGTCTTAAGTTTTACTAACAGATTGAGTATAGCGGCATCTTCTCAAGATGCGGCATGGCCTGATAGTATAGGTTTTCATGCAGGAAATACCATTCATTATCGGTTTTGGGATGCTAGCACATCATCGGAGATCATTGATGTTAATACAGATTATATGTCCGGTAATGGAATATTTGTTGCGCAAAGTTCTGCTTTTGTGGGGTTAGATTCAGATGGTTCTAATGTTATTGCAGAAGAGATCCTTGGTTGCACTGATGAAACTGCATGTAACTTTAATCAAGTTGCAAACATTGATGATGGAAGCTGCCTGCCTGTAGCGTGTGACAATGGTATGTGTGTAGCGTCATTGGACTCTTGTCCCGTTTTTGGTTGCATTGATGAATCTGCTTGTAATTTTAATGAAGCTGCAAATGTTGATGATGGAACCTGTTTGCCCATAACATGTGATAACGGTATGTGTGTACCATCATTAGATTATTGTCCCGTTTATGGCTGCATGGATGAATCTGCTTGTAATCATGATGCTAATGCAACCATGGATGATGGTAGTTGTTTGCATGCGCTTTGTGAAGATGGAGAATGCGTGGTATCCATGGATATGTGCTTAGATGATTTGGGCCCTCATTTTATTCCTGTATATTTAGCATATGTTGATTCTCTCCATGGTGTCATGGACATATATGTTTCATCTGCCATGATTCATGAAGAACATTTGGAGTCAGGTGATGAGATAGGTGTCTTTGATGAGGGGGTTTGTGTTGGTGTTGGTTTTGTAGAAGAGACTATTTCCATTACTAACATGTTAGTTATTTCTATTTCTGCACAAAATGAATCCATTCCAGGATTTATTGAAGGAAACTCAATTTCTTATCGTTTCTGGGATGCAAGTACTGAAATGGAATATGCAGATGACATGCATTCTATTTATCTGCCAGGAAGTGAAAGCATGCTTTTCATGGAACTTGGTAGCGCTGGTGTTGAGTTGCTATATGATCCAAATTATGTTGACCCTAATATAGTTGAGGGTTGCACTGACACTACTGCATGTAATTATGATTCTGACGCAAATGTTGATGATGGGAGTTGCGATGGACCTGAAGATGATAACCATGATTGCAGCGGAAATTGTTGTACTGATGATCCTGATGTTGGTTCTGCTACTGATGTATCATTGATATGTTCTAATGGCGCACTTACTATTGATTGTAATGGTGATTGTGGTGGTAGCGAAATTATTGATGAATGTGGTGTTTGCGGAGGTTACGGTATTTTGGATGGCACATGTGATTGTGATGGTAATATTGTAGATGAATGTGGAGTATGTGGCGGCTCTGGCATTTGGGAAGGTTTTTGTGATTGTAATGGTAATGTAAATGATTGTGAAGGGACTTGTGGTGGTACTGTTTGGCGCGATTGTAATGATGATTGTGGTGGCAGCGCAAAATTAGATGGTTGTGGTGTATGTGATACTGACTCTAGTAATGATAATCAATGTTTTACTCACCCATTTGAATTGCATGGTAGCTGGTCTTCAAAATTATATGAAAAATATGAAAATAATGATTGTGATGGTGCTTCTTCTGCATCGGTAAATGTTATTGGTCAAATACAATTTGATCTTGATGATTTAGGTCAAATCACGGTCACAAGTCAAGATGGCGATGGTAATATTAATGTTGAATCATATTCATGGGGAATAAATGTTGATTATGAAATTTGCACAATCAGAGATGATTTGACTGTTAATTGTTATCCTTATGAAGTATTAGATGGTATGGTGAGAATTAAAAATTTAGCGATAAATGTATCAATTGATTGTCCAGCAGATCAAATGGAAGATTGTAATTATAATTGTGCGCCAGAAATTTGGCTTGGTGATAATTATTGTGATGATGGCAATTACATGTATAATGGAGTAGGTATTGATTTTGATTGTGAACAATTTGATCATGATGAAGGTGATTGTAATGAAGATGCATTAGGTCGGAAAATTGTGCCATATCAACGATACATGGAGAGTAATGTTTTTTCTAATACCTCAACTAATAATGATGATTGTAGCATGATTTCTTTTAAACATGTTGATTGTCTTGATGGTTATGATTTATTAGTAGATGAATGTTATTGGACTGATGATATTGCCGTACTTGATGAAATTAAGGGAAATAGTCAAAATAGCGCATTGCCTCCTGATCCTAATATGCCTTCAACACTTATTGGGTATCAAGTATGGGAAGATGGTAGGTTGATTGAATTTTGTAGTGCTGGTCAATCATCAAGTGATCTTTTTGAAAATGAGGCATGTGTTAGTGAATATATTTTATCTGGCAATATTACGTCTTCAATATCGAATCTTGATAGATTGCAATCCTTGATTTTGCCAATGAACATGTTATCAGATACCTTGCCTAATTCCATTAGTGATTTATCTGAACTCAAGCATTTATATTTAACAAGTAATGACATTACAGGAAATATTCCAGTAGACATTGGTAATCTTCAGAAATTAGAACATTTATCTTTGGGTATAAATAAAATGAATGGAGGATTGCCTAGTAGCTTAGGGAGTTTATCTAACTTGAAGACATTGGATTTGCATGCTAATCAATTTAACGATGAATTGACATCAGAAATATTGTCACTTTCATCATTGAAAAGATTATTACTAAAAAATAATGATTTTCATGGGTTGATTCCATATGAGATATGTTCATCTAACACGATAACGGAATATTCATTTTCTGATAATGATTTTTGCCCTGAGTATCCAGTTTGTGATGATGGGTTTGAATTGGAGGTTGGTGAACAAGGATGTGTTCTTGGTTGCATGGATGAAAGTGCATGTAATCATGACCTAAGCGCTACACAAGATGATGGTAGTTGTATTTTAAATATAGATTGCATGGGGGTTTGTGGAGGTTTGGCTGCTGCTGATGATTGTGGTGTATGTTCTGAAGGGTTGACTGGCCATCCTTCTAATATTGATAAGGATTGTAATGGGGATTGTTTTGGGACGGCACTTATTGATCCTAATTGTGGTAATGGGGCATTATGTGTTGAAGGTAATACTGGGCTTAGTGTTTGTATTAAGGATTGTTCTGGCCAGTGGGGTGGAGATAGCATCTTGGATGAGTGTAGTATTTGTGGTGGTGATAGCAGCTCTTGCGCTGATTGCGCAGGTGTTCCAAACGGTGATAATGTTTTAGACATGTGTGGAATATGTGATAATGATGGTGCTA
>CAZQYT010000188.1:0-3607 GCA_964597475.1 uncultured bacterium
ATTTCTTCTTCTAGTTTTGATTCAGGATCTACAATGATGCCAGTTCCATGTTTATCAGTTTTTAATTTAGAATGCGTAACTACTGCACATTCTTTTGCAAAACCTTCTACATGATCGGCTTCTTTAGATAAAAATGATTTAGGTATGAAAAGAGGAAAATAGGCATTTTCATGTCCGGTTTCTTTAAAACGTGTATCAAAAGCATCCTTAATACTTTCCCAAATACTAAAACCATAAGGCCGTATTACCATTGTCCCTTTTACTGGTCCATAATCTGCCATTTCGGCTTTAGTAATTACATCAGTATACCATTTAGAATAATTTTCACTTTTAGGTGTTACGCCTTTTCCCATTTTCGCCCTTTTTTTTATAAATCTCCATATAAATTTAATTAAACATACTATGAAAATATATCATTATCTCTTTTATTGATTTAGTTTTAATTTTAACATAATAGGTAAATGATCCGATATATTTTCATCATATTCATTCATGCCTCCATTAAAATAATTTGCAGCATGAATAGTTTTTACTATTGATCGTGAATCATTAAAAATATTATATAATTCATTTGTAATTAGTATATGATCCAAATGACTTGGCCAACTTTGGAATGACCAATTTGTTTCAGTCCCAAGGGCTATTTCCATATCTACAAATAAAAAGTTTAATGGATCATTAAGGAAACTATTGAAAACATTATTACTTACAATATCGGTTAACTCATCATTTAAATCCCCAACAATAATAACTTTTTCTTCTGGTAAATTTTCTTCAACGTAATTTTTCAATAATTCAGAAGCTTTTTTTCTTCTATATTCTTCATCTGATGAATTTTCATTATCTAAATATCCATCACCACAACATTTAAAATGATTATTTATTATAAAAAAACTATTATTCATATATGAAAGATTAATTAGAAATGGTTCTCTATATGCAAAATAATAATCATCATCATTTAAAATTGTGTATGGGTTTTGATTAATTTTAATTAATGATGTTTTAATAATATATGCTAATTCTTGATAAGATGAATTTTCATCTCCAGACCTAAAACCAGACCAAGAATTAAGGGCATCTAAATCATTTATTTTGTTAATTAATTGATTAAAATAATTTGTATTAGTTATTTCTTGTAAACTATAAACGTCAGCATCAATTTCAATCATTAATTCTGCTAATAAATTAATAGTATTTTCATTTTTTGGAAAAAATTCTATATTCCAAGTAACAATTGAAAAAAAAGCTTCAGATTCATTTTGGGCACATTTAATGAAAAAAAATGATAAAATAAACAAAAATAATTTTTTATTAAGATTTATCAAAATAAAATTTTACTCGTAAATTATTGTTTCCATTAGTTTCAATTTAAGGATAATATATGAAAAAATCTGCTATATTGATTACAGGTGCCAATGGTGAAATGGGTAGAGGACTTATTAAATCTTTAGCCAATACAAATTTAGATATTATAACCATAGACCTACACCCAATCATAGATGCTGATTTAGCTATTGAAATTTATGAAGAAAATATAGGTAGTATTCTTGATAGTAAATTATTAGAAACATTAAATGAAAAATATGAATTTTCAATAATTTATCATTTAGCAGCTATTTTATCAACACACGCAGAAAATAATTTAAAATTATCACATGGTGTAAATGTTGATGGAACTATTAATTTATTAGAAATAGCTAAAAATCAAGGAGAAAAACAAAAAACAAAAATAAAATTTTTTTTCCCAAGCTCAATTGCTGTATATGGATTTAATAATTTAGATGAAAAAAAACAAGCAGGATTAATAAATGAAAATAGCTATTTAAAACCAAGAACAATATATGGATGCAGTAAATTATATTGTGAAAATATTGGGAACTATTATGAAAAAAAATATCAGAATATTGATTTTCGATCCATTAGATTTCCTGGCATAATTTCATCTCAAACTATTCCAACTGGTGGAACTAGTGATTATATTCCTGAAATGATACATTTTGCAGCTAGAGGTGAAAAATATCAATGTTTTGCAAGAAAAGATTCAAAACTTCCTTTTATAACAATGGTTGATGCCATACAATCAATTCATGATTTATTATTAGCAGATAAAAAAAAATTAAAACAAAATATTTATAATATTAGATCTTTTGCACCAACAGCGGAAGAATTTAAAAATAAAATTTTAACAGAATTTGTAAATGCGGAAATAACTTTTGAAATAAATGAAAAACGACAGAAAATGATTGATAGTTGGCCTAGTGATACTAATGATAATGCTGCTAAATTAGATTGGAGATGGAAAGCTAAACATAATTTAGATTTAGCTTTACATGATTATTTAATTCCAGAAATAAAAAAACTATATTCATAAAAATGGAGAAATTATGAATTTATTTCAAGAAAAATTAAAAAAAGAATTATTAGATATTCAAAATGATGGTTTATATAAAACTGAACGCATTATTCAATCACAACAAAGCACTAGGATTGATGTTAATAAAAAGAAAGTTTTAAATTTTTGTGCCAATAATTATCTTGGTTTATCTAATAATAAAGATATTATTAAATTTGCAAAACAAGGGTTAGATAAATGGGGTTTTGGCTTAAGCTCAGTAAGATTTATTTGTGGCACTCAACGTATTCATAAAGATTTAGAGCAAAAGATTTCTGAGTTTTTAGAACAGGAAGATACAATCTTATATACATCATGCTTTGATGCTAATGGAGGATTGTTTGAAACACTATTAGGTGAGGAAGATGTTGTTATTTCTGATTCTTTAAATCATGCTTCAATAATTGATGGTATTAGATTATGTAAAGCTAAACGTTATAGATATGCTAATTCTGATATAGATGAATTAGAAGACATATTAAAAAAAGTTGATTCTTCAAAAAATATAATGATTGCTACAGATGGAATTTTTTCTATGGATGGGTATGTTGCAAACTTAGAAACCATCTGTGATTTAGCAGAAAAATATGGGGCACTTGTAATGGTAGATGATTCTCATGCAACAGGTTTTTTTGGTCCTAGAGGGCGAGGATCAATTGATTATTGTAAAGTAATGGATAAAGTAGATATTGTAACATCAACACTAGGGAAAGCAATGGGGGGGGCATCGGGTGGTTTTACGTCTGGAAAGAAGGAAATAATTCAAATATTAAGACAGCGCTCCAGACCATATTTATTTAGTAATTCATTGGCTCCAGTAATTGCATATGCATCTTTAAAAGTATTAGAAATTTTATCAGATTCATCTAGCTTGAGAAAAAAATTAGAAAAAAATACTATTTATTTTAGAAAAAAAATGTTAAATGCTGGATTTAAAATAAAATCTGGAATTCACCCAATAGTTCCTGTAATGATAGGAAATGCTCAATTAGCAAAGGATATGGCAGATGATATGTTACATGAAGGAATATATGTAATAGGTTTTTCTTATCCTGTAGTACCAAAAGGAGAAGCAAGAATACGGGTTCAGATAAGTGCAGGACATTCATTGTCGCAAATAGATAAAGCAATCAATTCATTTATTAAAGTTGGTAGAAAATATGAATTAATTAATTAGTATGGACATTTTTTTTCTCATATTAGCTGCATTTT
>CAZQYT010000189.1:0-3592 GCA_964597475.1 uncultured bacterium
CGTCTCACAATTGATTTCTAATTATACGCCTAATTTTGAACCTGGATGAATATAGGAAATAACATTTCCTTCTTTAGCGCTTCTCCCAGCTTTTTTTTGTGCCTTAGCAATCCCAGCTTTTCTTAAATAATCAAATGCTTTATCTAAGTTTCCATCAGATTCGACTAAAGCTTTTTTGCAATCCATCATTCCTACACCAGACCTATCTCTTAATTCTTTGACTTGTTCAGCACTAATCGACATATGTTTTCTCCTGAAATTATAATTAAATGGGTTTTATTTAATTTGTTGCTTCTTCTATTTTATCAGAAGTCTTATCATTTTGTTCATTAACTTCTATGGTAGAGTTATTTTCATTTTGAACATTGTTATTTTCTTCATTTAAGTCATTAATGGTAGGACTATTTTTACCAAGAACATCTTGTAAATTTTCAGAAATATTATTTAATATTAATTTTATAGTTTTAATAGAATCATCATTAGCAGGAATTGGAAAATCAATTCTAAATGGATCTGTGTTTGTATCAACTATTCCAAAAACTGGAATTCCTAAACATTTAGCTTCAGCAACTGCAATTTTTTCATGATTTGCATCAATAACAAATAATGCTGCAGGCAAATGCTTCATATCTTTGATGCCTCTATGTAAATCAGCTAATTTTATTTTTTCTCTTTGAAAACTTCCAATTTCTTTTTTTGTTAAATTTGAATATATAGAATGTGAATCCTTTTCTAACATTTTTAAACGTTTAATGCTTTTCTTAATAGTAGAAAAATTTGTTAATGTTCCACCAAGCCATCTTTCAATAATATAAAACATTCCACAACTATCAGCAGTATACTGGACAATATCTTTTGCTTGATTTTTAGTTCCAACGAATAAAATATTTCCATCGGCTAAAACAATTTTTGATAATTCTTCAATTGCATTATTTAAATATTGAATTGTAGAATTTATATTAATGATATGTATACCATTCCTTTTTGAAACAATAAATTGTTTAAATTTTGGATTCCATTTTCTAACAGGGTGACCAAAATGAGCTCCTGCTTTAATTAAATCATCTTTATTTATTTGATTAATATTCATATATAATTAACGTTTTGAAAATTGGAATTTTTTTCTTGCTCCTGGTTGACCATATTTCTTTCTTTCAACAACCCTTGAATCTCTCTTTAACATTCCAGCTCTTTTTAAAGAACTTCTGAAATCTGGATTGATTTTTTCTAAACCCCTTGAAATCCCAAGTCTTATAGCTCCAGCTTGACCACATAATCCTCCACCATAAACATTAACATTGAAGTCATACTTATTATCAAAGTCAATTATAGTGAAGGGTTGGTTTAACATCATTACCAATGATTCACGTTTTAAATATTCAAAAGGCTCTCTATTATTTATAGTAATTTTACCCTTACCTTTTGAAATTGTTACACGTGCAACTGAAGACTTTCTTCTACCAATACAAATTTGATTATTATTTTTCATATTTTATAGTTCTAATTGTTTAGGCTCTTGAGCACCATGAGGATGTTTTTCTCCAGCATAAACTTTTAAATGTTTAATTAACTTACTTCCTAAAGAATTATGAGGTAGCATACCTTTTACAGAATTATAAATAATAAACTCAGGATTTGATTCCTTAATAGTTCTATAATTATTAGTTCTTCCTCCACCAGGGAAACCTGAATGGCGCCAATATTCTTTATTTTTCTCTTTATTCCCAGAAAGTTTTACTTTATCTGCATTTACAACTACAATAAAGTCACTCATATCCATATGAGGTGTATAGTTTATCTTATTTTTCCCTCTTAAAATATGAGCAATTTTGCTTGAAAGTCTACCAAGAGTAGCATCCTTAGCATCTACTATAAACCAATCTCTTTGTATTTCATTAAATTTTATAGAACTTGTTTTCATATAACTCTTTATTGTAATAATTTTAACTAAAGTAAAGCCTGTTAAGTTATAAGCAGATATCATTATAAGTCAAGTAATAATAATCTTGTTTATTTTAAATGAAAATATTACTTATATATTAATATTTAAATATTATTGAGAAGTCGTAAAAGAAGAAACAAAACCTTTATTAATAGTAATTAGAATTTTTCCTATTAATTCATGTCCTAATATTGGAGAATTTTTTGATTTTGATTTTATATTTTCTTCATTGAAATTCCATTTTAATTTTGGATTTATAACATTCAATTCAGCCATTTCACCTTTTTGAATAGCATTTGGTTTGATATTAATTATTTGACTAGGATTAATAGTAAATAAGTTAATAATAGATTCTATAGACATTTTTTCATTTCTTAAAAATTTATTGACAATACCAAAAGAAGATTCTAACCCTATCATTCCACAAGGGGCATGTTTAAAATCTTTTTCTTTATCTTCAATGCTATGAGGGGCATGATCACTTGCAATGCAATCAATAATTCCATTTTTAATTGCTTTAACTAAAAATTTTCTATCTTTTTCAGATCTAATAGGAGGAGCAACCTTTGCATTTGTATTATAATTATGCAATGCTTCATCAGTTAAATATAAATGATGTGGTGTTACCTCGGATGAGACATTTAAACCCTTATTTTTAAATTGTTTTATAACTTCAACTGATTTATAAGAAGAAACATGAGGAACATGTATTTTTCCCATTATATAATCTGCAATAGATAAATCCCTAAATACCATTGTTGATTCAGAAATATCAGGATTACTTGGCAATCCTAACTTTAATGAAAAAAATCCTTCATGTACAAGACCATCATTGACAAGATTAATATCTTCAGCATGATTGATTACAGGTATTCCAAATTTTTTAGAGTATTCTAAAGCCATTCTTAGAATTTGAGAATTAGTCACAGGTATTCCATCATCAGAAATGGCTACAGCTCCTTTAGAAACCATAGATCCAATTTCAGCTAGCTCTTTTGCTTTATGCTGCTTAGTTATTGATCCAATAGGATAAATAAATACTGGCAAAGACTCAGATTTATCCATAACATATATAATAAGTTATGGACTATCTAAAACAGGTTTTGTATTAGGAATGACACATACTCTAGTAAAACCTCCAGAAAAAGCTGACTCTGCTCCTGTCTTTAAAGTTTCTTTATATTCAAATCCTGGTTCTCTAAAATGTACATGTAAATCTAGAAAACCATTTGTTATAATAGTATTAGAACAATCAATAACTTTATAATTAGTTTTTTTAGGAATATTTTTATCAACAGCAACTATAGAATCATCTTTTATTAAAATATCTTTTTTACCATTTAATTTTATAAATGGGTCATAAACTTTTCCACCTTTTAATAATAGTAAACCTTTATTTTTTTGCAAGTTCATTATTCCCTAACAATAAATATAAAATACTCATTCTTACTGCAACTCCATTTAAAACTTGATCTAAAATTATAGCTTGGTTGCTATCTGCTATATCACCATCTATTTCTACACCTCTATTAATTGGGCCTGGATGCATTATAACTAAGTCTTTTTTATGATTAGATATACGTTCTTTTGTTATTCCAAAAAATTTTCTATATTCACGTACAGATGGGATAATACCCACTCCCATTCTTT
>CAZQYT010000190.1:0-3554 GCA_964597475.1 uncultured bacterium
TAGAATCATCACCATTTTATTTAGATAACAAGTGGCATTTATATACTATTGTTAATGATGGTACGATCGGGGATTCCTCTATTATTATTGACACTTCACTATTTTATGTTGATGGAGTAGAAAAAGGGGCATGGTCAGGTGAAGTTGCTTGGACAGAGGTTTCTTATCTTATTTCATCTGGAGAGCATTTGTTGAGGTGGGTGTATTCAAAAGATGGATCAGTTGATAGTGGTAGTGACATGGCGTGGATTGATTACATAGTATTTCCTCCGGTTGGACCACCTGCATTTTCAGATATTCATGTGAGCGAAGATGGATTGAGCGTTGAGCTTGATGTAGATTCTCAAATTACAGAACAATTCATAATATCCAATTCAGGGGAAGGTGATTTGCAATATTCCATTCAAGTTTCCTTGGATTCTCCTGAATCATCCATTCAATATGAATCAATTAAATTAGATAAGGGAGCAATTGATCCAAGGGAGGGCATGTCGCCCAATCGAGGATCTGGAGGGCCAGATGCTTTCGGATATACATGGATTGATAGTGATGAAGAGGGTGGTCCTGATCCAACTTGGATTGAAATTGATTTTTGCGGAATACCGATTGGCTGGATAACAATGGTTGTTTTCAGCGCACTCCCATTTTATTTTTATGGTACGGAATATAATTCTGTTAGAGTGTCTACAAATGGCTTTTTATCTTTTACTTCTACGGCTACTTCTTATACAAACCAGCCAATACCTTCTAGTGATGAGCCAAATGCCATTTTGGCCCCATTTTGGGATGATTTGAACCCAACAAATGGCGGGCAAATGTATTATTTCCCATGGGGAGATCATTTTGTAGTTCAATGGGATGAGATTCCTCTTTATAGCGGAGGAGGTGCGGAGACATTTCAGGTTGTCATTTATGACGATGGAAGAATATTATTTAATTATAAAACAGTAATTGCTTCAAATAGCTGTACCATCGGGATAGAAAATGAAAGTGGTACGGATGGTTTGCAGGTTGCATTTGATTCAATGTATTTACATGATGACATGACCATATTATTTAGCTCTGACTTTCTTCAGCCTTGGCTCAATGTCTTTCCAATGTCAGGAATTCTTTCCTCTGGTGGAGAGAGTATTATTTCCGCATCTTTTAATTCAGAGCAATTAATGGATGGAATTTATACTGGCGTCTTAAACATTCATTCTAATGATCCAGATCAGATGCTTATTGAATTGCCCGTATCCATGTCTGTAGGATCTGATGATTGCGCTAATGTAGGGGATGTAAATAATGATGGCCAGGTAAGTATTTTAGACATAATAAAATTAATTAATTGCATTTTGGATGAAGAGTGTGGTGCATGTTATGATTTAAATGGTGATGATGTAGTTAATATTCAAGATATAATTTTAATAATTAATATTATTTTAAGTTAGTTATAATATATACTTAAAGTAATACATTAGGAGATTTGTGCGATATAATTTGTTATTTTTTATCCTGTTCTTTTCTAGCTCTTTACGTGCAGTATGCAATGATGGGGAGTGTGGTCCTCATACTGGCATGCCAAATTATTTATGTCCTGATGGTGTGACAATGGCGGGGTCAGGCGAATGTATTGAGTCATCAATAGGTGAATGTGAATGGGAGATCATCTCTTGTTCACAATCTTCAGTATTAGGTTATTTTCGGTCAGTTGAGGTTAGTTTTTGTATGGATGAATGTTCTCAGTATCATTTAGAGACTGAAATTGACGCAGGGTTCGGTTCCATTAATTTAATATCATTGACTGAAGATTTGGATTTAAGTCCATACCTTGATAGATTTGTTGAAATTGAATTAGGTGATGAAGTAGGTTGTGTAGAATGTAGTGCATTTGAAATATTATCCATGAAACTTTCTGATGATTGTCAGTATCCTGTAGAATGTTTTGTTGATCCATGTGATTATATTGGAGACTGTCAAGCTAACATCCCTGTAGAATGCATTGCAAATTATTGCGGTGACTGCCATGCTGATTTTTATGATTTGAATGGAAATTTAATTGATTGTAATTCCATCGATTGTAATCCAGACTTGGTTTGTGGAAGTGAGGAAACGTGTTGAGATGGGTTATTATATTCTACAACGAGTTGCGCTCAAAAATGTGATGCCCCCATAGAGGTATGTAATGATGAGGCCCCGGATTGTAATGCTCTTGATTCATGTGATGAATGTGTGGAAGAGGGGTGTTTTTGGCAAACGTCGCAATCATGGACTGGGGTTGGATTTTGCGAGGAAGAATGTATTATTGCAGACATGGATTGCTTTGGTAGTTCGGAAGAATGGATGGCAGAATGTCCTGAAGTGACAAACTGTTTTGATTTGTTTGGTTTAGATTTTGGAATGTGTGACATGTATTTGGGGGTTGGTTTTGTTGATGGTCAATGCCAACATGTTTCTGGATGCGATTGGATGATTGGTTATACGGATTATTCAGATGCATTTTTTAATTCAATGGATGAATGTGAAGATGCTTGTTTAATGAATGTATTTACTTGTGATGAGATAAATGAGTCATATGAGGCCTTGCATGGAGATGAATATGCTGTTTGTGAATTTGATAATGATTGTGTTGCCGTATGGGGAGATTGTGGTGTTGGTCTTGGTGGATGTCATTATTCTGTTAATGAAGATCAATATTTGGAAGATGAGATTGATGGCCTTGTTGACATGTGGTTACAAGGCGATTGCATGGAATGGGTTTGTGACTGTTCTTCTCCTCCATATGCACAGTGTGTTGGTGGCCTTTGTACGTCAGCTTATTGCATGGCAGAAAATCCTGCAGGATGTTTTCAGACTGGCTGTGATGAAGGATTTGAATGTAAGATTGTTGAGAGTGATTGCGTTCCTTCTATATGTTTTTGTGATGGATTTTATGGTGAATGGTATTGTACGGAAGACTGTGGCGGTGGTACATGTGTAGAATTAGGTGTACTAGGTGATTTAAATGATGATGATCAAATTAATGTCGTGGATATTGTCATGGCGGTAAATTCCATTTTAAATGGTGAATTTAACATGGATGCCGACATGAATTCTGATGGTGATCTTAATGTTGTTGATGTGATAATGTTAGTCAATATTGTTCTTGAGGGCTAATTTTTGTTTTATTAAAATGTGACATGTATCACATATTTTTTTCTCGTCGATAAGATTCTTGTAAGATATTTTCTAATTTTGTAAATTATTTAATGGTGCATTGTATGTTATTGTGTGCCTTGCTTTTTATTTTATGGGGGAGATTTCTTGAGATTAAGATTTTCTCATTCTCATGTTATTTTTGTTTTTATGAATAATGAAAGAAATTGTTGAAATGAATTTTAAAAATATTAAATCCATGTTAGTAGTTATGTTTATTGCATTAAGTACCATTTTTGCACAAAATGTTGAATTGACCATTGAGAACGTTGATTTGGACGCTGGTACGTTAGACATTTACATGGTAAATGACGTTGTGGTAGGTGGATATCAATTTGAATTGTTTGGCATTACCATAGTAAGCGCTACTGCTCCTA
>CAZQYT010000191.1:0-1730 GCA_964597475.1 uncultured bacterium
TGGCCTAATAATATTGATGATAAAAAAGCAAAAAATGATTGGGCCTGGAGGCCTAAATATAATTTTGACAATGCATTTGAAAAATATATTATTCCAGAAATCAAGAATATAATACAGGAAATAGTGTAATGAACAATATAAAGAGTAAATTAAAAAAAATAAAAGAACAAGGATTGTATAAAAAGGAAAGACTAATACAATCACCTCAACATTCAAAAATATTAATTCAAAACAATAAAGAGGTTTTAAATTTTTGTGCAAATAATTATTTAGGACTGTCTAATCATCCTAATATAGTTAAAGCATCTATTGAAGGGATAAAAAATTTTGGTTTTGGATTAAGTTCAGTTAGATTTATTTGTGGCACACAAACAATTCATAGAGAGTTAGAAAAAAAAGTTGCAGATTTTTTAAATAAAGATGATGCAATACTATATAGTTCTTGTTTTGATGCTAATGGAGGATTGTTTGAAACTTTATTAGATTCTAATGATGCAATTATTTCGGATGAATTAAACCATGCATCAATTATAGATGGTATCAGATTATCAAAAGCTGAAAGATTTAGATATAAAAATTCAAATATGAATAATTTAGAAAATATTTTAAAATCTACACAAAATCACAATACAAGACTAATTACAACAGATGGAGTTTTTTCTATGGATGGATATATAGCTAAATTAGATGTTATTTGTAAACTAGCTAAAAAATATAATGCCAAAGTGCATGTGGATGATTCACATGCTACAGGTTTTTTAGGAGCAAGTGGAAAAGGATCTGCAGATTATCATAATGTTTTAGATAAAATAGATATTATTACTTCTACTTTTGGGAAAGCACTTGGTGGAGGATCGGGAGGATTTACTGCAGCAAATCAGAATATTGTAGATTTTTTAAGACAAAAATCTAGACCATATTTGTTTAGTAATACACTAGCTCCAGCTATTGTATGTGCATCAGGAAAAGCACTATCTATGATTTCATCTTCTTCAGCTTTAATGTCTAAATTGAACAAAAACACTACATACTTCAGAAATCAAATAAAATCCTTAGGATTTACAATTAAAGAAGGTACTCACCCAATAATTCCTATTATGTTATTTGATGCTCAATTAGCACAAAATTTTGCTAGAGATATGTTAGAATGTGGAATATATGTAATTGGTTTTTCCTATCCTGTTGTTCCCAAAAATGAAGCAAGAATAAGAGTGCAAATCAGCGCAACGCACACACAGGAGAATCTGGAAGCAGCTTTAAATGCATTTTCTAAAATAGGGAAAAAATATAAAACAATTTAATTATTTTTAAATCCAACTGATATTGCATATACAAATCCTGAAGGTCCTAAATTTGATACACCAACATCAAAAATAGTTTTTTTAGTGTTGATAGATAATCCATAGCCAAGACCATAAAACCAATCTTTTTTATAATTATTTATTAATAATTCTTCTCTCCAATTGTGTGAACTCAATCTAAATTTAAGCAATTGACCTAAGGGAAAATTAATGCAGTATATTTTTTGATATAACTGAGAATTTTTATGGTAAATAATATCATACCCTAGTTGAATAGAAGTTTTTGGAACACTATATAATGTCCCTAATTGATATTGTAATGGCAAATAATTAGAATGATTTGTATATGAATCTATGACTAAACCAAGATTATTAATTGATAATGAAATAGCAATATTATATTTTTGGATTTTTGTTAAAATTTTTAAA
>CAZQYT010000191.1:1740-3534 GCA_964597475.1 uncultured bacterium
TGTGTTAAGGATTGTGAATTATGTAATTTCTTGATTATTAAATTGGATGTGATTCCAGATGAATTAACATTATGAATTTGACTATATGTTATTCCTGCTGATCCTAAAATTAAAAATTTGTTTTGAATTTTTTTCTTATATAAATATTGAATATCTATTTCAAATGCACTAAACTTTTTCTTAATAAGATTATCAATTTGATCATACATAGTACCATAATTCAACATAGAAATAGAAAATTTATTATATTTTATTCTTTGATATGTAATATTTGCAGGATACTGTATAAAATCTAAATTATATTTTTTATTATATTTCATAGAATCAATAGAAGCAGAGAATCCATTATGATTGCTTAACATAAATGCATTGGGTGGCATGGTTTTAATCTGGAACTCTGCCTGACAATAAAGTAAAGATATAAATAAAAATCCAATAGTATAATATTGAATTATATATCTAAAAATTTTGAATTTTCTAATTTTTCTTCTAATTCTAGTTTTTCTTCTAATTTCCACTTTTCCTTGATTTTTTTGTTTTGTATTGATCTTAATATAAAACCTACAATTAATAATAGAGGCAAAAAAGAAAATAAATGATTGGGCAAAGTAATTAATTTATACCATTGATATTTATTTTTTATGTAGGGATATGCTAATTGATTATATTCATTAATATTTTTTGTTGTTGCATCATAAAAAGAATCATTAAATGTCTTACCTGCATATAAGCCATTATATATATTATGTAATGTATTATCTCCAAATAATTTTTGAATAGATAACACATAAACCGCAGATTGAGCATATGCTAAATTAAATCTCTGTTTATCAAAATTTGAAAATGTATCTAAAGATTCTAAGTTAAACAATGTTGCATCATATAAATGTTTTGATATTTGCAATTTATGATTTAAAGATATTTCATCTGAAAAATATAGAGCAAATCCCTCCTTAAACCATCTTGGGATTGATTTATGGACATCAATACGATTCATCATAATATGATTAAGTTCATGTAATAAAACCTGCTCAAATCTATTGATTGATATATGTGCAAAAGAAGGATCTTTAATAATAATTTTTTCCGGAGAAGAGTAGGTAATTCCAAGTGACCAATGCCAGTGTTTATTATTAATTTTCATATTGCCATCATCTATGATAACTGAAAATTTTTTTTTGATTATAGGTTTTTTAAATTGATTATTTAAATTACTAATTTTAGATAATATAATTTTCTGAACTATGGAATCAGGTAATATATTTTGATTATTAATAAGATTGCACTTCCCCCAGACAGTATCAAATTGAGTTGATGCAACAAGTGCATTAAAAATAAATATTAATATAATTTTTTTCATAAATTGAATTTATAAAAAAAATTAATATAAATTTAAAAAAATAATTTAATATTTATTTTTTTTCAGAAATTTTTATTTTGATTTTTGGCTTTAAATCTTCGCTTAAATCAACATGCACAAAGTGATTACCTGTTTGTTTTAGCGATTCTTCTAAAACAATTTCTTTTTTGTCAACAGAATATCCCTGTTTATCAATTTCATCTGAAATCATTTGAGAAGTTACAGAGCCAAACAGTTTTCCATCCTCACCTGCTTGCAGGCTAAACTTAAGAGTGAGTTTATCTAAATATTTAGCTAATAATTCTAAATTTTTTCTATTATTTGCTTCTTTTTTAGATTCTTGCTCAATCCATGATTGTAAAGAACTGATATTTTTTTTAGAAGCGATAGAAGCAATTTTTTGTGGAATTAAAAAATTTCTAGCATATCCATCT
>CAZQYT010000192.1:0-3530 GCA_964597475.1 uncultured bacterium
GGTCAGTTGCTTCTCCTAATAGAGAAACAGAAGCAATGAAAGATGGTTCTGATGCTGTTGCTGATTGGCCAATATTAAATGCTTTATTAAGTACAGCAGGTGGATCAAGTTGGACATCTGTCCATCATGGAGGTGGAGTAGGATTAGGACTTTCTATACATGCAGGTTTGGTAATAGTGGCTGATGGAACAAAGGAAATGGATAAACGATTAAATAGAGTGCTTACTAATGACCCTGGTTTAGGTGTTGCTAGACATGTAGATGCAGGTTATAATAAAGCAAAAAAAGTTGCTGCAGAAAAAAAATTAAAAATTCCCTCATAATACAGTGTTAAAAAAAATTATTAATATATCTAAAATTTATAGTTGGGATATTAGTCTTAATATTTTAGATATTAAATTAAATCAACAAATCTTAATTAATAATAACAAGATTAGTAAGATTCAAAATAAAATCACAGATCAAGTAGATGAAGTAATTGATGCAAAAAATTGTATTGTTACACCAGGCTTTATTGATTCACATACTCATCCTATCTTCATAGGAAATAGAGCTAATGAATTTATTATGAGATTAAATGGAAAAACCTATGATGAAATAAAAAAAAATGGTGGTGGTATTTTATCAACAATTAAAGGTGTCAGAGAGGCATCATTAGATGAATTATTTATATCATCAATGAAAAATATTAGACCCTTTATTAGTCATGGAACTACAACTATAGAAGCAAAATCAGGATATGGTTTAACATTAAAAGATGAAGTTAAATCACTTGAAGTGATTAAAAAAATTAATAATAACTTAGATATAGATATTGTTCCTACATTCTTGGGAGCTCATGCAATTCCTAATGAATATTCATCAAATGAATATATTGATATCATATGCAATGAAATGATTCCTGAAATTTCTGAAAAAAAATTAGCTGTTTTTTGTGATGTTTTTTGTGAAGATGGATATTTTAATATAGAACAAAGTAGAAGTATTTTAAATGTAGCAAAATCTTTTGGACTGATTCCAAGAATACATGCAGATGAATTTAAATATTTCGGAGCATCTAAATTAGCTGCTGATATCGATGCTGTATCTGCAGATCATTTGATGGCAATAAACGAAGAAGGAATTAAATCATTATCATCATCAAATACAGTAGCAACTTTATTACCAGGAACAACATTTTTTTTAAATAAGAAACAATATGCAGATGGTAGAAAGTTAATAGATAATAATTGTAATGTAGCTATTGCATCAGATTTCAACCCTGGAACATGTACCATTCAATCCTTGCCAAATATTATGTTATTATCAATGCAACATTGTGGCCTTACTTTAGAGGAAGCATTTTTAGGTGTTACATATAATGCAGCTAAATCTTTAATGAAACATGAAGAAATAGGTTTAATTAATGAAAATTATAATGCTGATATAGTTTTATGGAATGTTGATGATTTAAGTGAAATTCCGTATTGGTTTGATTCTAGTATCAATAAAATAGAAAAAATTATAAAATCAGGTAAAATTATTAATCTATAATAATATTTACAATTGCAACAATATCTAAGATGTTTAATTGACCATCCTCATTTACATCAGCACAATCTGGACATGGATTATCTAATACACACCCAACAACTTCAACAATATCTAATACATTTACAATGCCATCATTATTTACATCACCAAGATTATTACAGCTGTTTTGATTAAAAATTATTGCTCCAATATCTGATATTGATCCATCAGTATCTATAAATTCTGGATTTCCTGAATCAATACAAGGAGAATTTTCTAATAAAGAGAAATTCCAGTCTCCATGATTTTCAAAAAGAGGGTTTTCATAAATAATTCCAATATCTTCATTTAACTCAAACTGAGTCCATATTCCTCCTCAGCCAGGACAATTCTCCATGCAATCAGATTCTGCATTATCCCAGAATAAAGAATGTGAAATATCTAATGTAGGAATTTCTGTATAAATTCCTATTCCATACGTTTGATTTAAAGAAAAAATTGAATTTGTGACAATAACATTGGATTCATCAAATAATTTTAAGCCAAAATTTGTTTCTATTAAATTGCAATTTATTACTTGACCATATGCATTTCCACCAAAACTTAGGCCATAATAAATTCCATTTGTTATTGTACAATGCTCAATATGCAAGCTACTAGGGTATTGTTCATCAGAATACACCCAAATGCCATTTCCTCCTTGAAGATTGATAATTGATTCATTACAGTCTATAAAAACATCTCCTTCAAAAATTCCAAGACCTCCAGTATAGATTTCATTTGGTTCTAAAATAATATATTTTTCATATTCATTATTAGGGCCAGCTGAATTATATGCTTCTTGTAAAGTTATTGCATAGGTTGCAGATGTAATAAATAAGTAAGTTATAAAATAATAAAATATCATCATTTTTAATTTTAAAAAAATTTTATTATATATAAAAAGAAATTATAATAGTCTTCTATAATATTCAAATGGAGTTTTTGCTCCATACCAACTTTGAAAAATCTTGATAACTTCTGATTTATTAGAAAATTTTTTTGATCTTCCTTGAGAAACATGACCAGTATTATATATAAAACCATTTTTTCTAATCCAATTCAAATATATTTTCTTTAAGGTTTTACTATAGCCGCCAATTTTTCTATATTTTTTTTTAATTACAAATGCATAGGTATATATGGTATTTTTTTTATTTAAATTAGTATCGTATCTACTCCAGCTTTCTTGTTCAAAATATTCTAAGGGGACGCCTATTATATACCCTATTATTTTACCTTTAAGCCTAGCTATAAAAGGAAAGGTATTTTCATTAAAATATTTATTTATATTTTTCTCAGTTAAAAGAAAATTATTATCAAAAATTTTTTCTAAGTCTTTTGAAAGATGTATTAATTGGATAGCATCATTTTTTCCTAATTTTTCAACTAATTCTACATTAAAATTATATGCAGAAGAAGCTATAATCTTAATTTTAGATTTATCGGTAATATTTAGTGTTAATTGTTCCATAAATACATTGTAATTTATACTACTAGAAATAAAAAAACTTAACTTATTATGATAAAATTTAATGAAAAATTACATAATTTTTGTTATGACAAAAATAATCGATTATGCCTAGGGCTTGATGTAGATAATTCTAACTTAAAAAATTCTTCAATAAAATATCTTCAAGAGTATATAATTGATATTATAGAAAGTACAATTGATTTATGCCCTATATATAAAATTAATTTTGCTTTTTACGAAAGATTTGGCTCTAAAGGATTTGAAATTCTAGAAAATATTTCATCTGCACTAAATGGAAAAGCAATTAGTATTGCTGATGCAAAAAGGGGTGATATTGGAAACTCTTCAAAATTTTATGCTGAAGCTATATTTGATTATTTGAAATTTGATAGCATTACAGTTTCCCCATATATGGGGTTTGATTCAATTGAACCTTTTATTAAATATAAAGATAAAGGAATTTTTGTTTTATGTTTAACTTCTAATAAAGGATCAGAAGATTTTC
>CAZQYT010000193.1:0-3515 GCA_964597475.1 uncultured bacterium
TAGGGAAGTTTATTAGGAACAACTTGAGCAAAACTCATCGCTATATTAATAAATAAAATGAAAAAAAACTTAAACATCCTTAACCTAAAATCAAATCTACCATTATGACAATATCTATAATATTAACTTGACCATCTCCATCATAATCAAGACTACAAGATATTTCATCTAAGCCTAAAATCAAATTAACAACCAATATTACATCTAAAATATTTAAAAATCCATCAGCATTAGAATCATACATGGGCATACACAAAAGGTCAGAGCAAAGACCAACATCATTTTCGCTCCATTCCTCATTACAATCTCCACAATCATATCCAAGTTCATCACAGTCAAATTGTGGCCCCTCCCAAGCACAACCACCCACGTTATCACACCAGCCATCTCCAAGCCAAGATAAAATTTCAATATCCCAACAACATAATTCACAATCAAAAAAACCAATGCCTCCATTATCCAATACACACTCATTGCCTATGATGCATGTAGAACCATCTCCGCCACACACACCACACTCATCTTCTACAGAAGAGCCACCGGGAATACCAAAACAATCTGCAGAAGGCGTTAAAAACACATCAATATCAAAACATCCATTAAATGGATCAAGATCAGCATCACAAGCATTTAATGTAACTGAATTTCCAGAAAATGGATTAATTCCTGAAATAACAAAATCAGTAATAGTTACATTAATCTCACTACCAATACCCGTATAATTTGACGACAATGCTAAAACTGCCAATAGATTACCTTCATTGCTACCATCACCAGGATAACCTGGAGGTATAAAACCTTGGCCGTTAATGTCAAAGCCCATTACCATTCCGCTACTTCCAGGAGAGCTCAATAGAGCTTGAAGACCACTTCCATATCCTATGGTCTCACAATACTCAGAAGCAGTAACCTCATCCATTCCAGTTTCCATTGCTTGCAAAATACAACCTGAATATTGAATATTTGTACCATCAAATGGAGCTATTACATCCACAATGTCTGGCTCTAAAACAAAATTGAATTGATAGCCATCTACGGGGAAAAAATTTACCATGTTTACCATTATGACAGCATCTATATTTCCATCTCCAGTAATGTCTCCAAATGGTGAAAATTCAGCAGCAATTTCAGCATTTGCTAAACTAACATCCAAATCTAAAAAAACTTGAAGCTGTGGAAGAGTTCTAACACATACTTCCTCAGATATCACAATGTCATTTCCATCATCTCCAACTGCGATAACAACATAACAATATTCAGTATCATAACCTAAACCCCACCCAACATCATCTCCAAAAGTACCATCATCCACATACTCAGTATCATTGATAATATTACCAATAAATTCTCCATCTCTATATATATCATATGATACTGCTGCAGAATCATGTTCCCAATTCAATAATACTTCATTCAACCCACCTTCAGCAACCAAACATAAAGATAAAGGATCCTGTTGTTCACAATTCAAATAGTTAAAAAGAAATGTATACGCATCTGCTTGAATTTGGTAAAAATATTCATTAGGTCCACTAAACCAATTTCCATTAACTGTCCCCCAGTATTCATGCAATAAACCAGATTCTGCATGCAATTCATTTTCAATTCCTACTTCATTCAAACGATCATGAATAAGGTTTGAGCCATAAACAACAGGCAAAGCAATATCCAAAGTAAATGGATAACCTGAATTAAAAGGGACAATGGGATCAGCAGTACCATGAAACATAATTGCAGGCACATTATCATCAACATCTATCCAATCCAAAAGACCAATGGCACCCCAACAACTAACAATTGCATTTGGTTTTGGATCTTGAACGTAATCATTACCTTCACAAATAGGGCAACCTAAATCAGGATCACCCCCACCTCCATACGTAGCCTCAGGCCTATCATCATCACCCAAATAACTCAAATGAAGAGCCAATAATGCACCCGCACTAGTTCCCCACATAAAAACTTGATCTGGATTAATTCTAAATTCATCTGAAAATTCACGCAAATAACGAATTGCTGCACCACCATCTTGTACAGCCCTATATACAGCCCTTTCTCCACTATAAGTACTTAAAATATTTAAACCTAAACGATAATTAATACTAACTGCAACATATCCTCTTTTTGCTGCAGAAATAGCAAGATCTACAACATCATCTAATTCATTGTGTCCTGAAAAAAATGACCCCGTATGCGCAAATACTATTACAGGCCTATCTATCATAGTATCCCCTTCTGGTTCATACACATCCATTGTCAGATCAATATCTACAGTATTAGATTCAACCCAAAACCAAAAAGGGAGATCAGGAGCATTTCCATACACTACATCTTCAGTTTTTTGAATTTCATCAAAAACTTCATCCACATATCTAATACCATCAGCGAATAAAAATTGCAATGACAAAAAAAATATTAATCGCATCAAAATTGTATTTTCCTCCTTCATTCAATGAACAAATATAACATAAGATAGATAAAACAAAAGGTGATTCAAATCTCAAATCATAACAATATATAATGTTTTACTTTATATAAAATCTATAAAATATATATTTTTATACTATCTATTTAATACTTTTTTTAATTTTGGTCTTATGACCATCTGGCAATAAGGTGCATCAGGATTCAGTTTGTAATAATTTTGATGATATTTTTCAGCCATATGATAATTAGTCAAAGGAGAAATCTCTGTAACTATTGGATCATTATATATTTTCTTCAATTCCAATAAAGACTTAAAATTTTCAGCTAATTCTCTCTGTTCTTCAGTATGATAAAAAATTACAGATCTATATTGCGTCCCTATGTCTGCTCCCTGACGATTCTCTGTTGTCGGATCATGGGAAGCCCAAAAAAATCTCAAAAGCTCTTCATATGATATGATTTTAGGATCAAATGTTATCTGCACCACTTCAGCGTGACCTGTTTTTCCAGTACATACTTCATCATAAGTAGGATTGTCAACTTGACCTCCAGAATAACCAGAACTCACGTCTAACACTCCATCTAATCGTTCAAAAATCGCCTCAACACACCAAAAACAACCTGCGCCAAAAGTTCCTTTTTCTTTCATAGATTCTTTATTATCATTCAATGACATACTTTCTCCAAAAATAATTGTAATAAAATATTGTAATAAAATAAATTTTCTAATTAAAAAAAACATGTTACAATTTAATACAATATAATATGATTAATACTGGGTAATTTTTAAAACAAAAATTTATTTATTTACAATATACTCGAGGATAAATATGAAAACACTAATAGCATTTTCTTTTTTATTAATCATTCAAACAGCTACCTTCGCACATGAAGCAAAGTATTGCGGGTTTGATGAAGTCTTGGAGCAAATTGAATATGCGAACCCAGGATTTAAAGCTTCTTCAGATTATATTTTAGAAATAGCAAAACTCCATGGATCAAAAAGCAAGAATGATGAAATAATTTATCAAATCCCAACTGTATTTCATATTGTATATAATACAGAAGCGCAAAACTTACCTGATTAT
>CAZQYT010000194.1:0-3502 GCA_964597475.1 uncultured bacterium
CAAATGGACCTAGTTCCCACCCAAAGCCCCATCGCATGGCTCGATCAATATTTACAATATCATTAGATATATCTCCTAATCTGAAAGCTGAATATAATAATGCACGAGATGTTACCTCCCAAATAAATTCTCCCGCTACATCATTTGAAGCAACCAACGCCTTCACTCTATCTGGCAATTTGGAATGTTCTTTTGCTTTCCCAACTCCAGCATATCTTTCTTTTATTTGAGGAGTATATTCAAGTGTATTTAAATCAATGGAATGAATTACTCCTTTTTCAATTTTTTTATAAAAACCCTGCTTAGTTTTTTGACCTAACCATTTATTTGATACCATCTTTTCAAGATATTCAGGAATTTTAAAAATATCTCTTTCAGAATCATTTTCACATTTCTCATGAGCCGTATTAGCAACAAAACACATGGTATCCAAACCAACTACATCTGCAGTTCTAAATGTTGCAGATTTTGGACGACCAATTAAAGTACCTGTCAATAAATCAACATTTTCAATCGACAAATTAAATTTACGTGCCTGATCCAAGGTAACCATCATTCCATAAACACCAATACGATTAGCAATGAAATTAGGAGTATCCTTCGCATAAACGACACCTTTCCCAAGTACATTTTCAAGGAAAACTGCCATTGGCTCAATAAGTGCAGCATTAGTTCTTTCGCATGGAATGATTTCAACTAATCTCATATAGCGAGGAGGATTAAAAAAGTGAGTAATAAAAAAACGGTTAGCCATTGAATCTTTCATTTTTGATGATAATTCAGATGCTGAAATACCTGATGTATTTGATGTCATGATGGCATCACTTTTCAACAAAGGTTGGATTTTATCATATAATTCTTGTTTCCAATCTAATCGTTCAGCAATGACTTCTATTACCCAATCACATTCAGAAATCCTATCAATATGATCTTCATAATTACAAGGAGTAATTAATTCTACGGTTTTAGGATTATAATAAGGACTTGGTTTTATTTTTACACTTTCCTTAATCCCTTTATCTGCAATTTCCTGATTAATATCAAAAGCTAATACGGGAATTTTAGCATTTGTCAAATGCGCTGCAATTTGCGCACCCATTACACCAGTCCCTAGGACAGCAACTTTTTCTATTTTAAAAGAATCTTCCATCAAAATTCTTAACCAACCCTTTCAATGACTGTCGCAATCCCTTGTCCGCTACCAATACACATGGTAGCAAGCCCTAACGAAGTATCTTGTTGTTCCATTACATTCATCAATGTAACTAATAAACGAACTCCAGAACATCCTAAAGGATGGCCTAGTGCAATTGCGCCACCATTTATATTAATTTTATCAATATCCCACCCACCTTTTCTAATTACATACAAAGATTGAGCTGCAAATGCTTCATTCAACTCTATTGTTTCAATATCATCCATAGTTAAACCAGCTTTATTTAAGGCCTTTTCTGTAGCAGGCAATGGCCCTGACCCCATACGAGTCCAATCAACACCAGCAATTGCTCTAGAGCGAATATGAAACTTTGGTTTAACTCCCAATGAATTCAATTTATCCTTACTAACAACCATTGCCGCTGCCGCGCCAACTGAAATAGGGCTTGATGTTGCAGCTGTTATTGAGCCTTCAGCATCAAATGCTGGCTCAAGAGATTTTATTTTTTCAACATCTGGCGACCTAGGCCCCTCATCTGTATCGATTACTAAACCATTAATTTCAACAGGAATAATTTCATTTTTAAAATTACCTAACTCAATTGCCTTTAATGCTTTTCCATGAGAATTGATTGCAAAGTCTTCTTGATCTTGTCTAGATATGTCTAAATCTTTAGCTAAATTTTCAGCAGTATCCCCCATTCCAATGTATAATTCTTTTTCGTATAACTCAGGATGGAAACTTGGATTGAATCCACCCATTGGTACGCCAAACATATCCTCAACACCTACAGCCATCCCTCCATCAATGTCGCCTGCCATCACAGCCTGACTTAACTGATGGACAGAGTCCATGGATGAACCACAAAAACGATTTACTACTTTCCCTCCAGTTTCAATTGGCAAATCTGATAAAATCGAAATGGCTCTAGCCATCAGCATGCCTTGTGGGCCTTCTGGAAATGCGCATCCGACAACAACATCCTCCATCATTTCCAAAGGAATATCTTTATTCCTTTCAATGATACCTTTTATTATCATTGCGCTTAAATCATCGGATCTAACGCCAACCATTGACCCATTTTTTAATCCAATCGGACTCCTTGCTCCATCCAGCAAATAAGATTCAATCGACATTAACTCACATCCTCCATTCTTAATCCAAGTAATATTTATTCATTTCATACAATACATCTACAATTCTTTTCTGACATTGTATTTTATCCAACTTAAGATTAACCTTTGAATTCCAATCATTAATAAGCTCGATTTTCTTTATCAAAGTTTCTCCATCATGTAAATAATTAATAATTTTCATTCCATTGGAATGACATAATTTTAAATTATCCATTACAGACAACCTTAAAACATCAAGAGTTCTATCATTATGATCACCATCATCTAATTGAATGAATCTCTTAAAGCCTGTATCAATCAAGGAAAGTGAAATCACCATGTTTGCAAAAGGCTCAATTATCCATTGCTCATTTTTTAAATCTTGCCCATGCTGCAATATTGATTCATGTAAAACAAACAATGTAAATGACCTACAATATTCAATTGCTCTTGCCTCATCACTCAAATATTCATGATTCAACAAATTAATTGAAGGTAACCAATCTTGACTTCGATGAAAGATAATATCTCGCAATGGAATTTCTTCCATAATCGCTTTTTTCAAAGTAGTTCCACCAATAATCAATTTATTTATCTCATTGGTACCTTCAAAAATTCTATTTATTCTTTCATCTCTATACATTGTTGCCATGGGATATTCCTCAATAAATCCAGCACCTCCCATTATTTGAACTCCCTCATCTACAGCATATGCCAATGCTTCAGAACCTACGATTTTAGAAATTGATGCCTCAATCCCATGATCTTCAATGACTTTTTGAACAATATCATAATAATTATCTGATGATTTATCAACTGAAGATAATACGGTATCAATAGATCCTGTAACCATGTAATTAATACAATCTGATTCCCAAGTTCTGACAATCATATTTGCAAATTTTCTTTGCAACATGCCAAATTCTTTAATAGGGCGATTAAATTGATGACGCTCATTGGCAAATTCAAGAGCACCATCAATGACATATTTTGCACCAGCTGTCGTAGTTACACCTAATTTATATCTACCAACATATAGAACATTAAATGCGATAGGACCACCTTCACCTACTCCACCCAAGACATTTTCAACAGGCACTTTACAATTTTCATAAAAAAATGTCACTGTAGAGGATCCCTTTATGCCTAATTTTTTTTCTTCCTCACCTATTACCCAGCCTTCACACTCCTTATCTAAAATAAATGCAGAATTCCTCAAAACACCATTGTC
>CAZQYT010000195.1:0-3478 GCA_964597475.1 uncultured bacterium
CTCGTTTGTACCTTCATAAGTATATACAGATTCAATATTCATTAAATGTCGCATGATGGGATATTCTCCTGAAATTCCATTTGCACCATGGATTTCCCTAGCAAGTTTTGCACATTCTCTTGCCATCCAACTATTATTACGCTTTAACATTGAAATTTGTTGAGGGGATGCTAAATTTAAATCTTTATTTTTTCCAACCTGCAGAGCCAAAAGTTGTGCTTTTGTTATTTCCGTAAGCATCCATGCTAATTTTTCTTGTACTAATTGAAATGATCCAATAGGTTTATCAAATTGAATGCGTTCTTTTGCATATTTAACTGAAGCTTCAAAAACTGCCATGGCAGAACCAATAGTTCCCCATCCAATACCATATCTAGCTTGACTTAAACAGCTTAAAGGACCTTTTAAGCCCTCAACTCCTGGTAATAAATTTTTTTCTGGTATTAAAACATCTTGAAAAGTAAGTTCTGAAGTTAATGATGCGCGAAGCGACCATTTATGTTTCATCTCTGGGGCAGTAAATCCTTCCATTCCTTTTTCAACGATAAAACCTTTGATTTTCTCTTCATCTGTTTTTGCCCAAACAATGGCAATGTCTGCACATGAACCATTTGTAATCCACATTTTTGAACCATTCAATAAATATCCATCAGATGTTTTTTTTGCAGTTGTTTTCATGTTTCCAGGATCTGAACCATGATCAGATTCTGTAAGACCAAAACAACCAATGTTTTCTCCATTTGCAAGTAATGGTAACCATTTTTTCTTTTGTTCATCACTACCAAAAGCAGATATGGGATACATGACAAGTGAACTCTGAACTGAAATGAATGACCGAAGGCCAGAATCTCCTCTTTCAATTTCCTGACAAATTAATCCATAAATTATGTTATTCATTCCGCCACCACCGCTTCCCTTAGGAATGTTAATACCTAAAAAACCCATCTCTGCAAATTGTTGAATTAAATGTTTTGGAAATGTTCCACTCTCAAAGTGTTCTTCAATAATGGGTATGATCTCATTATCTACAAACTCTCTTGCAGATTTTTGAATCATTAATTCATTTTCAGAAAAATGTTTACTAATATCTAAATAATCAAGACAGGATAACTTCATTCAATTATTAATTCAAACATTAACCATTACCAATATAACCAAGGTATGGAATAATCTAAAACTTTACGTATACTTAGTGAAATTTGAAATGCCTTTGCTTCTGAATTCAAATCTGTTTCACCACTTTCAGACATGACAACATTTAAAAAAATGGGGATCTGCATTCCCAATGATACATTTGCAAAATTTGTATTCAAAAATAAACTCATGGCTGGAGTTATGATGATACTTTCTGAATTTGGTGCAGGTACATCATTCCAAAAAGCTTCATCCTCATGGGAAATAACTAAATTTAATCCATATGGAGTTTTCATAAAATTGTTCTTATTAAATAAAAATGATAATGATAATTCAGTTAGCCTAGAACCACTAAATCCATATTCATTATCTGACAGTGGTTCATCAATTTTAAATGACATTCCTAAAAAAACTGGATTTTTTATTTTTTTATAAAAATACTGCGTTTCAAAAACAATTTTGTTTACTCCCGAACTCATGCTAAAATGTCTATGTTTTTCATAATTCCCATCATCATCTTTTAAAAATGGACTTATGCTTAATGTGTTTTTTGAAGGCATTATGTATCCTAAACCAAAAAATAAACGAGAACCTTGTCCTTTTCCTGTATTTAAAACTAAATATCGTAACATCAATCTAGCATCTCCCAAATAACCACCAATGGCATTTCTAAAATTAGAGTGAGAATGTTCATCCCTATGATGTGCTGATCCTTCATCAAGTTCCCATCCCATGTGACGAGTACCTAAAATTTGCTGAAATGATAAATTCCACCAATCTGAAAGACCAATGGTTACTATGGGAGAAATAATTGTAGTAGATAAAGTGCCTTCATGGTCATAAGGTTCTGAATCATCAATTTGATCATGCCTCCAATCAATGAATTGATAAAAAAAGTCGGATGATAACATAATATCACCTGCACTCAAACCTATACCTTGATCAGAACTGCCAACTGGCATTGAGGGGTTCCCTCACATTGGTCATTGGCCAAATAAAATATTAAAAAATAATATTATTGATGTGATTAATGTTATTTTATGTTTCACGTTATAATAATGTAAATTAATGTAAATTTTCTCATATATGTTTTAATAATTTAAGTTATCTTCATATTAAATGAATCATCAAATCAAAACCATAGATTACACATCTCCTTCAGCTAAACAAAAACTAGTACAATCATTACATGATACGGGATTTGCAGTTTTACATAATCACCCCATTAATAAAAAAAATATTGAATTTGTTTATGATGAATGGGGAAAATTTTTCAATGATGATGAAAAACATGATTACAAATTTAACATAGATACTCAAGATGGATACTTCCCATATTTATCTGAAAATGCAAAAGAATGTCCCATAAAAGATTTAAAAGAATTCTTTCACTACTATGAATGGGGAATCTATCCTAAAGGAATAAGCAATAAAACCATTGAATTATATGATGAATTACTAAATGTAGGAGAAGAAATCTTGAAATGGATAGATAATTTTTCCCCTAAAGAAATCTCATCAAATTTTTCCATTCCTCTATCTAAAATGATACATGATAGTAAAGCAAATCTTTTACGCATCATTCATTATCCTCCATTAGATGAAAGCATGGAACAAGGGGCTATCCGCGCTGCAGCCCATGAAGACATTAATCTTATCACCATACAAAATACAGGTTCACAGCCAGGTCTACAAGTCAAGTCAAATGAAAATAAATGGATAGAAGTAGAATGTAATCCAAGCTGGCTCGTAATTAACATAGGAGACATGCTATCTGAATGTTCTAATGGATATTTCCCATCCACCTCTCATCGCGTTATTAATCCCATAAAAAATAAAAATAAATCTAGATACACCATGCCTTTATTTATTCATCCGAGAGATGAAGTCATATTGTCAAAAAAATATACTGCTAAAAGTTTTTTAGATGAACGTCTTAGAGAAATTGGATTAAAAAAATAATCTCTTCTAACTAATGGCAGATCTTTTTCTTATTGATTTAGCCCAAAAATAAACACCAAAACCAAACGTCAACTCAAAAAGAACAAATAATGTTATGTTCATTGCTATTCCACTTGCAAAACCATAACTATGTAATCCAACACTTAATAAATTAACTCCAAACCATGCCATGATGACTACAATGTTATTAATTACCATTCCAAATGCAAAACCAAGTGACTTAACATAACCTGTAATTCTCATGTGCAACATGATTATTTGCCACATGACAATTAGCAATGCTCCATTTTCCTTAGGATCCCAACCCCAAAAACGTCCCCATGATTGATCTGCCCAGATGCCACCTAAGATTGTTCCAAATAATGTAAAAAATAATGCAAAA
>CAZQYT010000196.1:0-3469 GCA_964597475.1 uncultured bacterium
TATATTATTGGTCTAATGGGATAGATTCATTAATAGTTGAATGGCATAACATAGCAAATGGACAGACTGATGAAAATTGCCCTGATTGTGTCAAAGAGACTTTTCAATTAATATTAGATGGTAATAATGTGTCTGAAGTAGGAGATGGGCAGATCGTTTTTAATTATTTGGAGATTTATGACATTGATGATCATGGCTGTACAGTGGGTATTGAGTCTCCAGATAAAAACCATGGTGTTGAATTTTTATTTAATAAAAATAATTTTGATGAAAATTTTAATTTAGATGATAGAATGACTATAAGGTTTACTTCTGAAATGACCTATATACCAGGCTGTATGGATCCAACTGCGCTAAATTATAATTCTAATGTTACTGTTGATAATGGAGGTTGTGAATATGAAGAGGGTTGTATGGATTCTATTGCGCTAAATTATAATTCTAATGCGATTATTGATGATTGGAGTTGTGAATATCCGCCATGTGAAACTCAATTAGGAGATTTAAATGGTGATGGTGAATGGAATGTTATGGATGTCATTGCATTAGTTAATTGTATATTGAATAATAATTGTAATGTAATTGAAAATGGATGTTCAGCTGATATGAATGATGATATTGAATTTAATGTGATGGATGTAGCAGCATTGGCAAACTGTATTTTAAATGCAAATTGCAATTAATTTTTTATGGTATTATTAATAATAAAGTTAAATTAATAAATGTCACAATTCCCACTTGATCAAAATTATGTCAGAGAAAAGATAAAATCATTAGAAATTGACCTTCAATATGTAAGTATTCGTGAGCTAAATAGGCTTGTTGATGGTTTGTCAGAATATTTTAAAATTGAGTTTCTTAGATTTGAGTTTGGAATTCCCGGTTTGAAACCGAGTAAAATTGGTATAAAAGAAGAGATAAAAATACTTGAAAGTGAATCTGATTCTATTGGGAAATATCCTCCTTTTGATGGAATTTTTCGTTTAAAAAATGCTACGGCAAATTTTATAAAACAATTTCTTAACATTGATGTTGGGTCTAATTGTTGTATACCAACTGTTGGTGCGATGCATGGGGGGTTTATCTGTCAGGCAATTGCTGGCAGAATAAGAGAAAAATCGGATACTATTTTATATTTGGATCCAGGTTTTCCTGTGAATAAAATGCAAACATAATTTTTAGGATTTAGGGAGTCATGCATTTATTTATATGATTATAGGGGTGAGGCATTATTAAATAAAATAGAATCAAAATTTTCTACGGGTGAAATTGGTGGCCTGATTTGGTCAAGCCCTAATAATCCTACTTGGGTATGTTTGAAAGATGAAGAATTAAAAGGCATTGGAGAATTATTGACAAAATATGATGTTATGGGAATAGAAGATGCAGCATATTTAGGAATGGATTTTAGAGAAAATTATGGAATTCCTGGTTCTCCTCCATTTATTCCAACTATTGCAAATCATACTGACAATTATTTTTTAATCATTTCAAGTTCAAAAATTTTCAGCTATGCTGGTCAACGAATTGCAATGGTAATAATTTCACCAATGCTTATGGAAAAAAAATATGAAAATTTATATAAGTATTTTCAAACGAAAAGAGTTGGCCATGCTTTTGTACACGGTGGAATTTATCCAACTACTGCTGGCGTTCCAAGAACGACGCAGAATGCATTGGCGGCTTTATTTGAATCTGCTAGTATTGGTAAATATGATTTTTTAAATGAAGTAAAAGTTTATTCAGAAAGAGCTAAAAAAATTAAAAATATATTTCTATCTCAAGATTTTGAAATAGTTTATGATAATGATATGGGGGAGCCAATTGGAGATGGATTTTATTTTACTGTGTCAAAAGCGGGCATGTCAAGTAGTGAATTATTATTTATGATGTTATGTTATGGGATGGCAGGAATAACTTTAAATACAACTGGTTCAAAAAAAGAAGGTATTCGTATTTGTGTATCATTGATATCAGAAGATCAAATAGATGAACTTAAAAATAGACTTGAATATTTAAATTTTTCACTGATTACCAAAAATTGACTTTATATTATTTAAGTAATCCCTTATTATTTCTTAAATAATTAAATATTTTTTACAATTATCTTAAATTATTATTGCATAAAACATTTTATTCATAATAAAATTAATTATGCCTTCTGCGTCAGAATTCATTGAAAATGATATTATTAAGTTAGATCAAGTTGATCGTGATATTCTTGGTTTACTACAGATTGATGGGCGTTCAAGTGCAAGTTTTATTGCAGAAAAAGTTAGCATGTCAGTTCCAGCCGTAGCTGATAGGATAAAAAAATTAAATGATTTAGGTGTAATTAAGGGTTTTACTACACTTTTAGATTATAGAAAAGTTGGTTTGGATGTTTCTGCATTTATTACATTAATTTCTGAATCATCTAGTCATTATGGAGACGTTGTTCGAGAAGCAAATAAAAATCCAGAGATTGTTCAATGCTTTACTACTACGGGAAATGGCTCTCATGTGTTATTGGCTGTTACAAAAAATACACATACATTAGAGAAATTATTAAGAACGATACAGGGTTGGCCTGGAGTACAACGTACTGAGACACAAATGATATTGTCAGCTTATAAAAGCATTAAGCCTCTTACGTTGCAATGATAAATTTTAATATGATAATTAATAAATAAAAAAAGGAGATTATATGGGAAGAATAAAGGCTGAATATATTTGGATGGATGGTCATAAACCAACGTCTAAATTACGTTCAAAGACAAAAATAGTAGAAGGTCCAATTAGTAAGATTACAGATTTACCAGAATGGGGTTTTGATGATCAAGTACTATGCAAGCAGATGGAAATGATAGTGACTGTGCTTTAATGCCTGTTTATTTTGTTCCTGATCCAATCAGAGGAGGGGATAATATTTTAGTAATGTGTGAGGTGAATAATGCAGATGGGACACCTCATGCGACAAATACCCGTGCTCATTTAAGAAAAGTTTCTGAAAAATATGAAAATGAAGAGGCTTGGTTTGGGATTGAACAAGAATATACTTTTTTTCAAGGCCGTAATCCTTTAGGGTGGCCTCAAGGAGGTTATCCAGCCCCTCAAGGACCATTTTATTGTGGAGTTGGCGCTGATGAAGTATTTGGTAGGGAAATTGTTGAAGATCATATGGATGCCTGCATGAATGCTGGAATAATGATATCTGGAATTAATGCAGAAGTTATGCCTGGTCAATGGGAATATCAAGTAGGTCCTTTAGGGCCATTGGATGTTTCTGATGAATTATGGATTTCTCGTTGGATTTTATATAGATTAGGTGAGGAATATGGTGTAAATGCAACATTACATCCAAAGCCTGTAAAAGGTGATTGGAATGGTGCTGGTGCACATACAAATTTTAGTACTAAAATGATGAGAGAAGATGGTGGTATTAAAGTTATTGAGGAAGCATGTGAGAGATTGAAAAAAGCGCATAAAC
>CAZQYT010000197.1:0-3417 GCA_964597475.1 uncultured bacterium
TGTAAAATCATATTCACAATCCGTACAATCTCTGTTTGCATCGCCTATGCTTGGAACTCTTATGGTTCTCATATTATTATTTGCATTCAACTCATCTAAACTGAGTTTATCTTGAAAGATAGAAATCTGACCTTTTTTATTAAAGCCATCTTGAACATCTTGACTAAGGGTGTTACCAGCAAAGGCAGAAGTAAGAAGAACTGCGCTAAGAAGTACACCCATCAAACATTTAAATGATTTCATTGTTTCCCCCATCATATTGTTTATTTTTCTATTTATTTATTTTTTGGAACAATTTGGTCCGATTAAATCAAATTTTTTACTGATAATTCGGAAAAATTCGGATAACCAATTATTATTCCTCCAACCTATTCCATGCAAATGTAAACCTCCTCACATCAAACATGGAAGCATTTTTACACCATATTACATCCTGTTACATGTTTTCTGTGACGAGCGTCACAAAAAGTTAACATTCACCATCAAGAATTTAGTTCTTCGCCTAATTTTAAGCCAAAGGATTTTCTTAACAAATGAGAAAAAAGATAGAAAAATGGCGTATCAATTGCCGCTATCATGACTTTAAACAAAAAACCATTCATGAACAAAGGCCAAAACCTCCCCCATTCCAATACTCCAAAAAAACATAACAACATGATGACAGAACACGTATCAATCAATTGAGAAAAAACTGTAGACCCATTGTTTCTCAACCATAAATGTTTACCTTTTGTAAGTTCTTTCCAAAAATGAAACATTCTAATATCAATGAATTGCGCCAACAAATAAGCAGACATGGAAGCAAAAACAGCTGGACCAAACAAACCAAACACACGGTGAAACGTCCCATCATCAATGGGAGACCAATCAGTTGCAGGAGCCAAATCTCCAACCATCACAACCGCCATGATGAACATACTTGCAATGAATCCTGAAAGAACGACTTGATCTGCTTTCTTCCTACCATAGATCTCTGATATTATGTCCGTTACGAGAAAAGTAATGGGGTATGGCAAGATGCCAACGGATAATTCAAACGTATAGGTAGGCAAAAAAGGCAACCATCCCTGCAAGCATTCAAAAGGTTGCCAAGAAAAAAATTTCTGAAAAATTAAATTTGACGATACCACGGAGGCTATGAAGATGCCTGACAGTATCAAATATAATCGATTTTCCCATTCCACGTTATTTTTTTGAGTCATGATAAATTAAGCCTAGTTTTAGATGAATAAATTTACAAAAACATTTTTTAAAAATATTTTAAAATATTTCCGGAACCATTGTAATGGATGGCCTAATTTTGCTAAATTATTGTACATGGAAAATCATCGTATAAAGTTTTGGGGAGTTAGAGGCTCATTTCCAACACCTGATAGAGATAAAATTGAAGTAGGAGGGCACTCCTCATGTGTTGAAATTAGAACTTCAGATAATGAGCTTGTCATATTTGACATGGGAACAGGGTTCATTCCATTTGGAAAATCTCTTTTAAAAGAAAAAAATCCACCAAAAAAGGCACATGTCTTCATTAGCCATTTTCATTGGGATCACATAATAGGATATCTTGGTTTTTCACCTTTCTTCCATGTCTGGTTTACTTGCAACATCTATGGAAAGGAAGACAAATTAAGCATGGAGGAAATTTTTGAACACATACATCATTACACGTTTTGGCCCATTGAAATGCCCATGTACAAGGCAAAATTCAATTTAAGCACTTTCCCAAAAGAAGGAATTGAAATCTCCAAGGACATTAAAATGACTTCCACATTACATGGACATCCAAATGGAGCAAATAGCTATCGACTTGAAATAGGCAATACCGCCATAGTATACTGCACGGATATTGAACATCCAGAAGATCATTTGAATCCAAATGCAATTAAAATAGCACAAGATGCAGACATACTCATAAACGATGCTCAATTTACAGATGAAGAACTCCCAGCTCACAAGGGATGGGGTCATAGCAGTTGGCAACAATCAGTCTCTCTTGCAAAAAAAGCAAATGTAAAAAAACTTATTTTATTTCATCATAGCCCTGAAAATAACGATGAGTCAATTAGAAAAATTGAAAAAGATGCTCAAGAACAATTTCCAAATACAATAGCTGCCAGAGAAGGTTTGGAAATTTCATTACCAGCCTGACCATAGCACACCATGAAAAGAATTTACTTTGACATCTCCGCTACTACGCCAATTGACAAAAATGTTGCTAACCACATGCATGATTTACAAAAATCTAACTTTGGAAATCCTTCAAGCATTCACAGAGAAGGGCAAGCCTCACGTGCTGTCATAGAAAAATCTAGGCGTCAATTATCTAAAACATTAAATTGCATGCCTGATGAAATAATTTTCACTTCAAGTGGCACTGAAGCAAACAACATGGTATTGAGTGGTACTTTGAAAAAAAATGATCACTTCATTACAAGTAGCTATGAACACCCTGCAATTTTAAAAGTTCTACCTTCATTAACAGAAAAAGGAATTGAATGTTCATTGATCAAGCCCCAGAAAGATGGGACCATACAAATCGAAGACATTAAAAAAGAAGTCAAAGAAAATACAAAACTAATTTCCATCATGCATGTAAATAATGAACTTGGAACAATTAATGACATAAAGGAAATCTCAGACTTTACAAAAGGAAATTCCATTTTATTTCATTCAGATGGCGTACAATCCCTAGGAAAGATTCCACTTGACATGCAAAAAATTCAAGTTGATTTTCTATCCATGTCTGCACATAAACTCTATGGTCCAAAAGGGGTAGGTGCTCTTTATAAAAGACAAGGAAAGGCCATTAAACCCTTGATTTTTGGAGGTGGACAAGAATCAAATTTAAGAGGTAGTACTGAAAACATAGCAGGAATAGGTGGTTTTGGCATGGCTGCAGAAATTTCAGCAATCAATTTAGATAAAAACAGAAAACACATCTTGGATTTAGAAAAATATTTTATATCTCTTTTAAATGAGAAAAACATCATTCACAAGATAAATGGGGTGCATCGTATTCCTGGAGTATTCAATATTACATTCCCAAACATGGATGGAAAAAATTTAGTCATGCAATTAGACATGAATGGGATTGGCATTTCATTTGGAGCAGCGTGCGCCTCAGGAACGACAAAAACATCAAACATGTTAATTGACATGAAGCTTAGTGAAGAAGAAGCATCCTCAACAGTTAGAATTTCATTTGGAAAAATCCATGACCATGATGACATTAAAATTGTAGTTGAGTCCATTCATGATATTTTCAATAAATACAAGAAAAAGGAGATGGAAAATGTCTGAAAAAGTTCTTGTTGCCATGTCAGGTGGTGTAGATAGTTCCGTTGCATTATTAAAAATTGTAGAAGCAGGTTATGAAGCAATAGGAATAACAATGAAATTATGGGAATATAAAGATGT
>CAZQYT010000198.1:0-3377 GCA_964597475.1 uncultured bacterium
CTCCTGTTACAGAGATGAAAACCCTGGGTCCTAACCACTAGACGAACGGGCCAACCTATATAATAAATTTATAGGGAATTTATTAATTTGAACAATTAAATTTTATGGATTTAAAATTATATTAACAATTAATACAATATCTAAAATATTAAGTATGTTATCATTATTCATGTCGCTTGCTTGAAATTCTTGATCATTAGGATCATTTGAATTTAAAATAAACGTAATTAATAAAACCAAATCTTGAATATTTATGAATTCATCTTGATTGACATCACCATCCATAATATCATGATTTTCAATTATAAAATCCCAAATACCTCTCCCATATGTTCCAAATCGAGCTGTATTTAATTCAGATATGAATTCGACAGACCAATAGGTTTGATCTGGAGCAGATATGCCCGCTAAGTCAACCCATGTTTCTTCATCAGATAAATAAACATAAGGACCTAATTCAGTTGCGGCAAAATAATATGAATCATCAGGAGTCCCTACGATTTTAAAAACAAGAGTATTTGGCAAACCTTCACTAAAATCTGAGAAACTTTCACCATGGTCATGACTTATGTATACAGGAGGATTTGAATATCCAGACCCACCAATTAATACTTTCTCAGAAATAGTTTGAGAGGGCCAGATGGTAGATCCATAAAAATAGTGAGCATTTGGGCCATCAAATGAAGAAGATATTTCCCAATTATTTCCATCATTGCTACTATGATAAAAACTGCCATTATCTGTTAACACATAACGATGTCTTGGATCAATTGATGAATAATTCATTGAAGAAATTTTACCATTAAAATTAAATAATCCTTCGTCATATGAAATTGAGTAATTATTTGCAGTTAGATGAAATAAATGATTACCATTTGTTAAGCCTCCTCCACCTAAATATGCCTGATTAGGATTGTATGGATCATTCATTAATGGGGCAAGCCATAAGTGACCGGATCCTGGAAAATCTAATGATAGACTGCTTCCGCCTGTGACAGGATTTGAATAATATAGAGTAAAACCAGGATAATTTGACCATATGGTTTCACCATCATCACCAGAAGAAAGGTGCCCGTAATCTCCACTAATTGATTGTATGAAATTATAAATATTTCCATCAGGTGAAATACTTCTTTGAAATCCTTGATCTTGAGAACCTGCATAGATATTATAAGGGAAATCTTTTTTTGTATAAGTAGAATAATATTGACTAACCCCTAGACCATTCATGGATATATTTTGAACTGTTGTTAAATTATCATTTGAAAAATATAAACCTCCATCTGTAGAAATAAGTGCAACTTCATTATATTCAGGATCTAAAAAAAAGCGAATTTCGGGTATGTCCGCATGTAGCATTGTTGCTTCATTACCATAGTATTCCCACCAGTTATTCACTAAATTCCAAGAAGATCCACCATTTAAACTTTTAAAAACTTCCATTCCCCCCCAAAATACATGGTCTCGATTAATGTTACTACAATTAAAACTATTTTGTAAATTAAAATACCATTGAGGTTTTTCACCACGTTCTATCCATGTATTTCCCCCATTCATTGATTGATAAATGTGATTTCCAACATGTACGTAGAAAAAGGGATAATTTGACCCCATTCCACCGGTCAGAATATTTTCACCATTATCTGTAACGGGTATGTTTGCAATAAACTCTAATTCATCTAAATCTGTTAGTTGGTAAAATTCGTCATTGTGTAGGATATAAATATTCCCTTCAAAATATCTTGACGTCCATATGTCATAATGATCAGAATTTTGATTTGAAGACATACCTGCATTAGTATCTAATGTAATAATTTTATCAAAATTTCTTCCGTGATCAGTAGATTTATATATTGTTCCTACTGCATTCCAATTTCCCGTACCTTCAGTTGCTAGTAAGTAAATGGTTTTATTTTCTGTTACGATGACTCTTTTTAAATAGTTTCCTCCCCAACCTGCAAGAAAGTCAAGCCCATTTGAAACTTGAAGAGTAATGCCTTCATCATCAGTAAAATAAAAATTATCTCCATTTGCAATTAAAAGTCTCTTAGTATTATCAAATGCCATGACACGTAAAAAATGAATTCCTTTTATTTGTAAATAGTCTGTTAAAGAAGTCCAATTTTCACCAGAGATACTTCCACGCCAAATATTACCTCCATCAGATGCACAGTAAATTTGATTATTTTCCCAATCTATATCAGCTGTTAATATGCGACCAGCTAAATTATTACTACCTCTTTCTTGCCAATAACCATTTAAATTTCTATTTATGTTTTCTGTTCTATTGTTGTTAATATTTTTAGTATTATTTAATAATGATTGGCGAATATCTCGTACTTTATTAGTACGAATTTTTCGATTTTCTTCATTCATTTTTTTCCAGTCAACATCAGGATGGCTACGATGCATATTACGAATATATTCTTTTCTTTGATTTTTAAAATCTTTTCTTTTTGATTTCTTTAAATCAAATTCTGTTGGTGTTGGAAGAAAACCAATTATTTTTGGTGAATTGCTTTTATTAATCCAAAGAGCTATTATAGTTAATAAAATAAAGCTAGTTAAAATAGATTTTTTGTTCATGATAAATAATTTAAGAGATTTATCTGTTTATTTATGAATACAAAAACATGTTGTTACAATTCATAATTATAAGTATTGTTGTTTATTAATTTTAAATTAATAAATTAAACCCATTCTTCTTCGTTTATCGTTAATTCATTAATCTCATCACCAGTATTTATAACACCTCTTGGTTCAATGACTAATATCTTACATTCCTTATCAGCGCAAGGTTTATGTTCAACTCCTTTTGGAACAACGATCATTTCACCTTCGGTTAAGATAATATTTTCATCTCTAAATTTCATATTCATCTCACCTTCAATAACTATAAAAGTTTCATCGGTATCCTTATGATCATGCCAAACAAATTCTCCCTTTATTTTAGCAATTTTGAACTGATAATCATTCATTTCAGTAATTATTCTTGGTGACCAATATTTTGAGAATTTTGAGTATTTTTCTTTTAAATTAATTTTATTTATTTTCATTTTAATCTTTCATAATAATTATTTACAATTCCAGCATATTTCAAAAGATGATGGGTTTGTTTTTTTACAAGCAGTGCACTCCCAATTTTCTTTATTTTCATTTGAAAATAAATTATTTTCATAATCAGATATAATATTTCGAGATTTTTCTATTTGGTCCTTAGGAACTAAAATATCCACTTGCAACACATCGATAGGAAGTTCTCCAATGCCAATAGATAAATTTTCTCCTAAAAGTTTAGATTCTATTGAGTATTTTTTTAATAAACCTTTAATAAAATGAGCTTCATAAGAATTTGCTGCTTTATATATTATTTCATA
>CAZQYT010000199.1:0-3377 GCA_964597475.1 uncultured bacterium
GTGCCAATTCATGGAATGGTAAAAAATATTAATCAATTATTAGATACAGTTTCAGGGATTATAAAAGTGAATTTTAATATTGAGGAAAAAATAAATAATATCAATATTCTTAAGGGAAAGATAGTCTCTGCAATTCTGGATGAATTCTCAATTGAAATTCCAAAGCATGTTCGACAGAATCTCCAGAGGAAAATGACAGAAAACAATGTAGCCTATGAGAAATTTCTTAAAGGACGGCATTTGTTTAATAAAATGGCTTCTCCTTCTGATTTAAACTATGCAAAACAGCTTCATTTAGAAACTATTGAATTAGATGATGAGTTTATTGAAGCATATGTTGAACTTGCGCTTACTTGCCAACGAAAAGGCAATTTTGAAGAAGCGGAATCATACCTTGAAGATGGTTTAGAAATTGCTGAAAAGAATAAAGATCAACAGGGAATTGCATATGTTTACAATGGAATGGGGATTTTGTACAAAGGATGGTCTAAGTATCAAAAATCTGCCGCCTGTTTCAAAAATGCCCTGACAATAGAGGTGCAGTTTGAAAATCGCTTAGCTGAAGCGAGAATATTAAATGGTATGTCCAGCTGTATGTATAACATGGGTCAGGTAGAAAAAGCGTTTGACTGTGTCAATAAGGCTCTTTTAATTAAGGAGGAGTTGGAAGATGATGAGACTATTGGACTCACATACGGACAAATTGCCAATACCCACTATGTTGAAGGTGACTATGCAAAGGCAATTGAATTTGGCCGTAAAGCCTTGGGGAATTTTAGAAATATCCAAATGGTATATAATGAGGGACGAATACTTGTTCTGTTAGCTGAATGGTATGCCCGTATTGCATATTTTGATAAAGCCGCGGAATATCTTGATGAAGGGTCTTTAATTTGCAAAGAGTTTGAAGATCAATTTGTATTTGGTAAGATCGAGTTTATTAAAGGGCTTATCAAATGCGGTTTAAAGAAGTACGACTCTGCAGCAGAATGTATGGAAGAAGCGGTAGACTTTTATGAACTTGCAGAAAACCGGGAGCATGCCATGCTGGCTATGCAGGAACTGGGCCTTATCTATATAAAAAATACCAAGTATAAAAAAGCCATACGGCAACTAAAAAGATGTATCAAAATGAAGAAGAAACTGCCCGTAGAGGATAAGAGTCTTCTTGCAGAAATCGCCCTGGAATACGCTGACATAGTGCATAATAACTCTTCAGGAGATGACCTGGATAAGCTTGAGGGAGAGTTAATGTCCCGTGATGATAATAAAGTATCCTACCGTCAGTGGCATTATTTATATATGGCATATTATTTTATAAAAAATACAAAACAGGCTGATATTTGTAAAAATAAAGCAGAACAGTCTCTCAAAGCTGAAGCGGAACATATCAGCTTGCCAGAAATGCAGCAGTCTTACACTGCCTGCCATCACATGTAGTCATTATGTGATGCTTATCACATCACATATCATAACGAGAAATAAGTCTTTTGTGTACCCCTTTTTTCTAGGTAAATTCTATAGTAGTTTATAAATTAGGTTTATTCTATTATGGAGGAGTGTAATTTGCCGAAGGCAAAGTTCAAGTTTAGAGGGTTTATTTACAGCGGGGATTTCCTGTCTCTGGTGTGCTTTCCGATACTTCAAAGTGTGATATATAGAGGGGGAATTATATTATGAGCCCTACATTTATAGTTATAGATTTTCTTAAAATGAAATTATGTTTAATTATTAAAAAATAACTGAAGGAGAATAGTTATGCTAAAAATCAAAATATTCAATTTTCTATTTATTATAGTACTTTTTATGGGATTATCATTTGCAGATGATTATGGTATACCTCTTAAAATGAGCTATCAGGGTATTCTGACTGATTCTGAAGGTAATTTAGTGCCGGATGGTACTTATACCATTGGTTTAGAATTGAGAGAGTGGTGTAGTGATGTTAATAACCCTGGGAGTGGTGATGCAACAGAGTCTAGCAGTTATGAAGTTTCTGTAATAAATGGTATGTTTAATACTATTATGGATTTTGGTTCTTCAATTGATGGTTTTGTTAATGGACCGTTTTGTCTGGCAACATATTTTCTAGGAGAAGGGTCAGGTGGTAGTTGGGGTGATCCAATGGTGCCGCTAACTTTATTAACTACCGTCCCATACAGTTTCAATGCATTTGGTGTTAAAAGTTATGAGAATGATGGTAATGTTTTTCCTCAAGAGGGTTTTGTGGGAATTGGGCAAACTGCTGCAGATGACATGGATACTAACTACCCGGATGATCTAGCTCTTGGTGTATCAGGGGATGTTCAATTTGAAGGTGGTATTTTTAAAATGCAAAATGGACTTAATATTTATGATTATGGATCAATGACGGATTTTTATAATATGTTGTTTTATGCAAATGTGGATGAATTTGGTGTCAATATACCCACAGTATTTTTTAATAGAGTTGAAGATGCCGGCGACAACTTCTTTATTGTTAATCTTGATGCCTATTTTACAGGTTCAATAAATTATGAAAGTCCACTTCTAGCTTATTCAGATATTAATCAGAAAAAAAATATTACCACACTTTCAGGCTCATTAGACAAAGTTTTAAATCTTAGAGGTGTATCGTTTAATTGGAAAGATCCAAGTAAAGGAGAAGATATTCAATTTGGGCTTATTGCTCAGGAAGTTGAAGAAGTATTTCCTGAATTAGTTGCCATTGTGGATAAGGAAGATGACACTAAAGGCATTCGGTACGTGAGACTTATTGTTCCAATGATTGAAGCAATGAAAGAATTAAATGCAAAAAATGATGCATTGCAAGCTCAAAATGCGGAATTAACAAAGCGTTTAGAAAGATTAGAATCAGCAGTATTTGAATAGGAGTGAAAAATAATAAATTGGAGATTATAGCGTAATAATTTTGATTGTAATGTCAACAAATAAATTAAAATGGTGTTTTATTGTAATTTCTCTGCAGGCACAGATTCTGTTTTCTCAAACCAATGTGTCAACTTATTTAATTAGCAGCGGTAGTGCAGAAACTTCAAATGGATCGTACATAATTACTGGATCAGTAGGGCAGACTGCCATTGGTGTTAGTGCCTCAGAGCAATATTTAATTAAAGCAGGCTATTATTATCAGATTCAGCAGGGTTGTACAGATCCTTCGGCTTGTAACTACAATTCACAAGCAGTTATTGATGATGGGAGTTGTATTTATGCACAAGAGAACTATGATTGTGCTGGTAATTGTGTTATAGATGTTGATTGTAATGGTGAGTGTGGTGGAACTACACTAGTCGATGAATGTGGTGTTTGTGGTGGTGATGGTATAGCTGATGGCGCATGTGACTGTGATGGCAGTGTAGATTTAGGTTGTGGTTGCG
>CAZQYT010000200.1:0-3356 GCA_964597475.1 uncultured bacterium
TTTTAATGGAATTATCACAATTCAAAGAACCCATAGAACAGGAATTACATGCACAAGAATTAAGTGAAATCATTAAGATAAGTTCTACTAGCATATTAGAGTCATTACAGAAAATAATAAAAAATAAAAAAAACCATAATAAGAAAAAACTAATCCAAAATGATTCCATGCTTCAAAATGATGATAATTATTCATTAATTGAAGAAGATTTAATTCGTCTTTGTTTCTCTGATAAATTTCAAATAAGGAATTATTTATTTGAGCATGTAAATACAAAATGGATTAAATCAAATTTAATAAATAACATTTATGACAAAATTTATATCCATCTTCATTCAAAAAATAATTTAAATATAGAACTCATAATGAGTGAGCTTACAAAAAAAGAACAGAAAAGTAAACTAGCAGAAATATTATTTGATTTAGAAAAAAATGACTTAAATCTCAATGTCGCAAAAGATTGCATGGCACAATTAGAAAAAAAATGGATAAATGAACAGCTTGAAATTTTAAGAGAGAGTTTAAAAGAATCAGTTTCAAATAAAGACAAATCTTACTCAATAATGCAAAAAATTACTGCACTACAAACACAAAAAAAAAATATTCATCACTTAAATGCAACTAATGAATAAAACTTTATTAATTAGCATTGTTTTATTTTTTTCATGTACTGAAAAAGAGCCAACTACTACCATTACAAATCCCCTTACAGATTTACCAGATCAAGATTTTAAATTAAAAGTAGAAAGTGATTCAGGAGAAAACCTAGAATCTGTAAATATAAATTGGCAAAATTCTGAAGGAGAGATGATCATTACAGACTCTAATGGTCCAATGCAACCAATTACAGGCAATTATTATACATATGAAAATTTACAACCAGGAACATTTAAAGATGTTTTTTTTCAATTAACCTTAGATGACACCATATATCATGATACAATGCAAATTTTCACAAGAACCATTCATTCAATCACAAATTTTGCAACCAACATTGATGAAGTGATTGAATATAATAATTATTGGGATGAAGGTGAAGAATTTCATGATGGGAATCAAATCTATGATGAAGGTGAAGATTATGAAGATGGAAATGACATATATGATTTTAAAGATATAGATGACGATGGTAAATGTGATTTTACAGGTAATATGGAAGATGGAACATTTACATCTGATGAATGTGAGCCTTTCATTGATAGCGAAAATGGACAATATGATTCTTGGGAATCTTTTACTGATAGCGAAAATGGACAATATGACCCTTGGGAATCATATATTGATGGAAATGGTATTTATGACATTGAAGAAGAATTTGAAGATAGTAATAATGGACAATACGACCCTTGGGAATCATTCACGGATGGAAATGGAAATTGGGATGAAGGTGAATACTATGAAGATGGAAATAATATATATGATTATGGAGAAGAGTTCACTGATAGTGTTAATGAGGAATACGATCCTTGGGAAGAGTTTACTGATAGTAATAATGGACAACGAGATGAATGGGAAAATTATCAAGATGGGAACGGACATTATGATTTTAAAGATTTAGATAATGATGGACAATGTGATTTTACAGGCAATATGGAAGATGGCACCTTTACTTCTAATGAATGTGAACCTTTTACTGATAGTGAAGTTGGCGATTACATTTCATGGATTGACTTTGTCAATCAATATAGTAATGTGGGTGCTTATGACCCTTGGGAACCTTTTACTGATAGTAATAATGGACAATATGATCCTTGGGAATGGTATGAAGATGGCAATGGTATCTGGGATGAAGAAGAATACTATGAAGATGGAAATAATACATATGATTTTGGAGAAATATTTATTGATTGTAACCCCTCATATGAATGGAATGAATCGAAGATTTGTGAAGGAGACATAGACTGGGATCCTACTTTAGGTAATGGTACATGGGATGAAAATGAAGACTATGAAGATAGTAATAATGGACAATATGACCCCTGGGAAGATTTTACAGATAGTAATAATGGACAACGAGATGAGTGGGAAAATTATCACGATGGAAACGGACATTATGATTATGGAGAACCTTTTATTGATAGTGAGGTTGAAGATTATGATGAATGGATTGACTTTGTCAATCAATATAGTAATGTGGGTGCTTATGATCCATGGGAGCCTTTTATTGATAGTGAAAATGGACAATATGATCCTTGGGAATGGTATGAAGATGGCAATGGTATATGGGATGAAGAAGAAAATTACATAGATGGAAATGGAGCATATAATTATGGAGAAGATTTCATTGATAGCGAAAATGGAAATTATGACTCTTGGGAATATTTCATTGATAGCAATAATGGACAATATGATCCTTGGGAATCCTATGTTGATGGAAATGGAATTTATGACATTGAAGAAGAATTTGAAGATAGTAATAATGGACAATACGACCCTTGGGAATCATTCACGGATGGAAATGGAATATATGATGAAGGTGAAGATTATGAAGATGGGAATGGTGTTTATGACATTGAAGAAGAATTTGAAGATAGTGAAAATGGGCACTATGATCCTTGGGAAAATTTTACAGATAGTGGAAATGGGATTTATGAACCTTGGGAAGAATTCATAGATGAGCCATCATCTAGATATTATCGAAAATTAACTTGGGAAAAAACATTAGAACCTCAAACAAGTGAATCTTCTTATATCATATATAGAGTAACAGAAAATAACCTTAATACTCTGCTTGACCTTTCAAGTTGTAATTGTGCAATTGATACAATTTCATCATTTCAAAGAAATTTTTATGATGATAATGATTCTTTAATACTAATTACTGAAAATCCTGTAGGATATTATTATAGAGTTAAAGTACTTAAAAATGGATTTGAAAAAAATAGTTTCATTAATTATGATGATTGGCCTGATCCAGTAAAAATAAATTTGTTCTCAAATGATGTTAGTCAAAATAAAGATAACTACGTTGAAATAAAATGGGACCCAATTCAAGATGCTACATATTTTTTTCAATATGAAATATATCGATTTAAAGGAAATGAAACTGATACTACCTTAATTGCCATAATGCAAGATTATGAGAATACGGCAGGCCAATTCACAACTTATCATTATTCAATAGCAACAGTAGATGTATCAGGTAAGCGTGTATATAGCGATTTTAGAGAAGGAAAGTGCAATCACTAAGCCATGAAATACATAAAATGGATTTCATTAATTACATTTTTTGGATGCATTGACATCATTACAAAAACTCATGAATTTAATAGTCTACACTTCCAGGGAGGTAGCTGGATTGAATATCCTCAAATGGAAACCATGGAATTAATAATATAAATATTATAATTACTGCA
>CAZQYT010000201.1:0-3345 GCA_964597475.1 uncultured bacterium
GTTTACCGGAAACATTCCACCAGAAATTGGCAGTCTCACTGAACTTACAGAGCTTTCTCTTGCTAGTAATGGGTTTACTGGAAATATTCCATCTGAGATTGGTAATCTCACGGAGCTTACATCTCTTAGTATTAGTAATAATGAGCTTACCGGAGCCATTCCAGATGAAATTTTCAGCCTAATAGAACTTACATATCTTAATTTACACCGGAATGAGTTTACCGGAAACATTCCACCAGAGATTGGAAATCTCACTGAACTTGAATATCTTTCTCTTTATGATAATGAGCTTACTGGCAGTATTCCGCCTGAGATTGGAAGTCTCACTGAACTTGAATATCTTAATCTTTGGGAAAATGAGCTTTCCGGTAGTATTCCACCAGAAATTGGAAGTCTCACTGAACTTGAATATCTTAATCTTAATAACAATGAGCTTGTTGGCAGTATTCCACCAGAAATTGGAAGTCTTGCGGTACTTGAATATCTTTTTCTTTATGATAATGAGCTGATAGGCCTTATTCCTAATTCATTCTGCAATTTGCAAGATGGTATTGATTTACAACTTAATAACAATAATTTATGCCCTGAATATCCAGGTTGTCTCACTCTAGAGCAGATAGGTGTTCAAAATACAAGCATTTGTCCGGATTGTTTAGATGATGAAGAGGCGGTATACGATTTAGGTTATGCGGGCTGCTATAACAGTGGAGATCTGAATGTTATTAGAGATTTCTTAAATAGTTCTCTTGAATCAAATGGTAATCCGCCAAAAGACCTTGATCCCTGGAAACTTGGCCACCAATATTGGGAAAATGGAAGATTGCAGTCCTTCTGCTGTACCGGAGAAGATATTAGTGTATATGATGATGTATTCAGTGGTATGGCGCCTTGCTATACAGAGTGCGAATACAGTTTTGGCAGCATGTTTCTTCCTGATAGTCTGGGAAATTTAAGTGAGATTGATACACTTGTTTTACATAAGACTAATATAGGTGGAACAATTCCCAGCACACTTTCAAATCTTACCGAATTAAAAGTATTATTCTTAACATATACTTCAATTACTGGTGCACTACCAGAAAATATAGGCAATCTCCAAAATTTAGAATATTTTTCAATTACAGGATATGAAGATGATCTGGAGATTTTGAATGGTGCTTTGCCAGAATCATTTTGGAATCTGACTAATTTAATTTTAGCAGATATAAGTAACAACAAGTTTACAGGAGAATTTCCTGATAGTGTTGATTATGAACTATTTCAGGATCTTCGTTGGTTTGACGTATCTAATAATTCTTTTACGGGTATAATTCCTGAAACAATTTGTAATATGAATTTTTTAACTCCTTTATCTGATGATGGTTTTGGTTTTGATAACAATAATTTTTGTCCTCCCTACCCTGAATGTGTTTTCCCGGGAAATCAGGGTACTACTCTTGTTGACTATTATCAGGATTATGATGGTGATGATCTTCCCAATATCTCTGCGCCTTGCAACGAACAGTACTGCGCTGAATACTCTCCGCCAACTGGCGAGTGTGAGGGGGGGGATGATAATGAAGAAGATATGGCTGACCCTGATGATGGCTGTTTTAGTAATATAATTGATGAATGTGATATTTGTGATGGCGATGGATATGCGGCGCAGTGTGGAGGTGGGTCTTGTGAAAATATGGACTGTGCGGGTGTTTGCGGTGGTGATGCGGTGGTTGACTGTATGGGGATTTGTGAAGGTGCTGCATTTTTAGATGACTGCCAAGTGTGCAGCGGTGTGAACCCCGGAGATCATCCTGAAAATAGTGATAAAGATCCGTACTGTGGTAGCTGTTTTGGTAATAATGAATGTATTCCCCAGTTCGAGTTTTATGAGCCTGCAGGTAACATCGTTGATATACGAACAGAAAATATCCGCTTCCATTTTTCTATTCCTGTTAATTATATCAATGGAGGAATTAAAATCACATCATATAACAATAATGTTGTTGACTTTTCTATTAATTCCTCTGTGGCTGACAGTATTCTTGAGCTAACTCTTTCAGAGCCTCTGATTTCAAATAATCAAATGTCAATTTTACTAGATCCTTGTAAAATAACTAACATTGCTTCACTTAATAATCTCAATGAAATACATTGTCTAGATACAGATAATGATACTATACCAGAAAGTTTTTTAGAACAAGATATAGAAATAGAAATGGATGTTGCGCTTATGGGAGATTATGATCTTAATAATCAGGTAGATGAAATTGATTTAAGCCTTCTGCTTGGCGCATGGAAAACAGATGATTACCGTTATGAGCTTGGACCTTTTCAGGGAGATACACCATATTTACAACCTGTAGATTTTAATTTCAATCAGGATTATAATATAGAAGATCTAATGGCCTTTGTTCAAATGTGGAACTGGGATTATAGCAACAGCAATCTGCGAGAAATGACCCTGGAGCCTACAATTAATTATATCCCAGAATATCATTTTGACAAAAATCGTTTTTCTATAAACCTTTCCATGTTTCCTGGTGACATTAAAAGGATATGGTTTAGGGTAAACCTTAACAACAATAATATAGAAATAGAAAATGCCGCGTCTGATTCTGATTTTGATATTAATTTATATGGACACAAAGAAGATGTATACATTTTTGATTGGATAATGGGTACAATCTCTCCACAAAATAATAGTCAAATAACTCTGTTGGATATTATTTCACCAACAAAAGATAATCTGGCTTTTGATTTTCAATATGAAATTGTTGGCTATGATAATGAAACTGCCGTGGGTGATATGGAAATAACTTACCATCCGGTGCCTGAAGATTTTACAATAGGGCAGGCCTATCCAAATCCTTTTAATCCGGTTACCGTTATTGATTATGGAATATCAGAAACAACAAATTTATCAATTGGGGTATATGATATTCGCGGGAGACAAATAGAATTGTTTGTTAAAAAAACAATTGATCCTGGATTTTATAATTTTTCTTGGGATGCCTCTGAGTATTCAAGTGGAATATATTTAATTAAATTTCAATTATCAGATATGGTAAAAGTCCAGCGGGTCTTGTTACTTAAGTAAATTTTATTTTTGAAGCTCTGCCTGCGCGGCTGCTAGCCTAGCAATTGGAACCCTGAACGGTGAACAGCTTACATAATCCAATCCCGATTGTTGAAAAAAATGAATAGATTCCGGATCTCCTCCATGCTCTCCGCAGATGCCAATTTTCAATGTTGCATTAACTGATCGGCCTTTTTCCACCCCCATTGTAACCAGGCTACCTACACCCTCTTTGTCGATGGATTGAAAAGGATCCCCTGGCAATATGTTTTGTTCTAAATAGTCCGGCA
>CAZQYT010000202.1:0-1655 GCA_964597475.1 uncultured bacterium
GTTGCCGGTATTTTTAAAAAGCCCTTGAATTATTTCAAGGGCTTTTTTAAATGCTAAATGATTTTGTGAACCTTGTTGATTTACCCTAACTTTATTCTTATAAAAACTAGCCTAATAGATATATGTTTAACATAAAACACCTATGTTTCTTTATTATCATTACAATATTTGCATTTTCAGAAGAATGTATTTATGACTCAGGTGATTGTATTTATCAAATAAGATTGCAAAATTTTAATGAAAATATTTTAACTTATTATTTTACTTCCTTTAATAATCAAGAACAATCTTTATTGGAAATATTTTCATTTCAAGTGGTTACTACTGGTCAAAATTGTAATATTCCATTAAAAGCTGATTATGCATTGCAAATATTTTCACCAGAAGTAGGAATAGAGTCTTTTGAACATTTTTATAATGCAGAATTAGAAATTAATCTTGAGGAAGGTCTTCAATATTTCACTAATGCTGATTTTACAATGGATCCAAGGATTAGTTCTATTGTTTCTTTTTATGATGAAGCTTTAGTTGAATATATTTCTCAATCAGGAAAATTACCTAATGGTCAATATAGATTCAATATCAGTATAGATTTTAATAATCAACAAAAAATTTGTTTATTTAATAATTTAAAAGAAATAAATAGACCCATAACTTTAGAATTAATATCTCCTGGAAGCATTTTTTCTGATATGGCAGAAACAACTTCTATTATTTATAATACTAATCCGCAATTTTTATGGCATTCTGATTATTGTAATGAATGTAAGTATGCAATTAGAATAGCAGAGTATGATTATGAAACATATGATTCTCCTCAAGAGGCTTTATTTGAAAATTTAATTTTACCAAATGATAAGAGATATAAGTTTTATGATTTAACTTCTAATTCCAATTCATTTCAATCTTCCATTGATGGTTTGATAAACTTTGAAATAGGAAAATATTATGCATGGCAAATTAAACGTTACTATCAAACCACATTAGATGAAAGAGCTGACTATAGTCCTATATTTATTTTTGAAATTAGATCACCTACAAAAAAACAAATAGATTTTTCAGATCCATATTTATCATTAATTCATGATATTTTAGGAAAAGATGATTTTAATTTATTATTTGCGACCGGTGGTGAATTGGAGCGTTTTGTAACTGAGGGTAAGTTTGTTTGGATTAATGATCAAGAGGTGCATATTGACTTTTTATTTTTATTAGTTGATAAATTAAATAAAGGTGAAATAAAAATAGAAAGTTATGAAGTAAAATGAAGAATGTATTTCTTATCACTTTATTCTCAATGTGTTTTTTATATTCGCAAAGGCCTATTTCTCTCATTGTTAAAAAGAGGATTCTATAGAAGGTTCGAAATTTTCTAGTGTAAATATTAATACGCCTCTTTTAGATGGTAGTATAATTAAAACAAATAAAAAATCATTTGTAAAAATAAAATATATGGATGCAAAGTCATTAATCATGTCTTTTTCTAGTACTCAATTTTCCATTGGAGGAGATTTGATGGAAAAAATTTATAATAAGAAAATTATTTTGCTTGATGGTATTTTAAAAATAGATGTGAATAATGATAATTTTAAGTTAATAACATCTTTTTCAGAATTATCATGCTATGATTGTAGCTTTTGGATTATTTCTGATAA
>CAZQYT010000202.1:1665-3341 GCA_964597475.1 uncultured bacterium
TTTTTTAATATTAAAGGGAATGCAGTGGTGAAAAATCTAATGAATATGGAAGAATTAAATTTAGTCGCAGATTCAACATTAGTTTCTTCTAATACTATTAGTTTGAAAAATACTATTACATCTATTGAAGAAAAAACATATTTAGAGTCATTACTTATTAATTTTGATGAGATTTCAAAAGAAGATGAAATTTATTTGGGTGATGAAGTGAAAAATAATATTTTAGAAATCAGATTAAAGAATGCTAAAAATATTAAAAGAAAAATTTTATTGAATTATTCTGAACAAAAGAGTGGAAAATAGATTATTTAAAATAATTATCCTCTTGTTTGTTATTACAAATCTATTTGGAGATCAAATCATCCATGAAAAAGTTGAATTCGCAGTTAGTTATTCAAATTGTAAAATTGAAGCGTATCTTGATGTAGAAGAAAAAGATGTAAGATATTTTTATTTATTATTTAAAACTATTGGAAATGATGAATTTATAGAAGCGCAAATGATTTCGTTAGGGCATTCCAAATATTTTTCTGAAATACCTGCAAATTTTATGATTAGAGATAAGATTGAATATTATCTTGTATTAGAATTGTTTAATGACAAGGTGATCACATTCCCTCATGTAAATGCAAAAGAACACCCTATAATAATTGAGATTCAAGGTTCATTTGAAAAAAAAATACCAATTAATTCAAATAATATCAAGGATTTTGAGATTTTTGGTATTGATCCGGATGTGATTATAATTAGTCCAGAGCCAGGAAGTAGAATTCGTAGTCGGGATTGTTTGATTTCTTTGGCTTATTTTTCAGATGTGGATATTGACCCTTTTAGAACTGAAATATTTTTAGATGATATTGACATTACAAATAAAGTAAATATTGATTCAACCTATTTAAGTTATTATGCAAAAAAAATAAATCCTGGTTTACATAGTATTACTATTAAGCTTAATAATAAATATAATCAAAAATTTAATGATATTATTTGGAGTTTTACAGTTTTACCTAAAAATATTAATGAATATGGATTCATAAAAAGACAAGATGGATATTTTTCTGCAGTATATAATCATGGAAACATTGTTGGTTCTTCAATGGATTTTAGTGATTTCATATTTAATTATAATATTGAATTTGATTGGTTATCATGTAAGGCAAATTATAATAAATCTAGTTTAGAGAACGAACATGAACAACCATTTGATAGATATGTGATAAATTTAAAAAACAATTTTTTTGATATTAAATTAGGTGATAGTTATCCTGTATTGGATGATTTTGCGTTAAATGGGCATCATATGAGAGGTTTAAATCTTAAATTTTATAAAGGTCCTGTTATTATTAAGAGAGCTATTCAAGGTAATCCAAATGATAATGCTATAGTTGCATCAGCACAATTGGAGGCAGATAGTACAATTATTTCATTAAGTAGGAACAATTATACTTTTCAACAAGAATTATTAGGATTTAAAATTAGTACAAAAATAAAAAATAAATTTTATTTTGATTTGAATTACATCAAAGTAGAAGATAATGTTTCAACAGTTGTTAAAAATATTTCTAATGCAGATATTCCAGTTAATTTAGTTGATAACCAATATAATATTAATTATGATGATTTGATGTCAAATTACCAGAGTATTTTTGGCGATAAGACAAGAATTTATTTCCCAT
>CAZQYT010000203.1:0-3333 GCA_964597475.1 uncultured bacterium
TAAATCAGTATGTGAATGGCATGAAAATCCACCATTATTTGATTATGGCCTTCAAGAAGGTGAGCCTTATTGTTTACCTATTAATTGGTTTGATTAGCAGTTGATATATTTCTTTTTAAACCTTGAAATTTTGTGCGCTTTATTGGACTGTTTTTGAAAATATTTTTAAATTCTTTTTCTGTTAGTAATTCCCAATCATTTAAATTTTTATCTATTAATTCTTTTCTAGGCTTAAAAGAGTTTTCTGTAGTTTTATTTGCAAACTTAATATTCCACGGACATACTTCTTGGCAAATATCACATCCATATATCCAATTAGAAAGTTCAATATCATCATTGAACTTCCCTCTATGTTCAATGGTATGGTATGATATGCATTTTGTTGAATCTAAAACATAAGGTTGAGGGAATGCATTTGTTGGGCATGCATCTAAACATGCTGTGCAAGTTCCACATAAATCTTCAATAAATTCTTGATCAGGTTGTAATTCAACATCTAATATTATTTCTCCTAAAAAGACCCATGATCCATGGCTTTTAGTTATTAAATTTGTATGTTTGCCGATCCAGCCAATGCCACTTTTTTGTGCCCATGATTTTTCCATTATGGGAGAGGTGTCTACACATGCCAAACCATTTATCGCGGGCTCTTTTGTTTGAATTTTTCTTAATAATTGAAATAATTTTGATTTTATTATTTTATGATAATCATCTCCCCATGCATAATTGCTAATTTTTCCAATATTTTCATTATTGTTTGCATTCCCTGTAAAATAATTCATAGATGTAGAAATAATTGTTTTTGCATTAGGATAATACTTGAAAATATTTGATCTTTCCATAATACGATTTTCCATCCATTGCATAGATGCATGATAGCCATTGTCCAGCCATTGTTTGAGTTGTTTGGATTTTATTTCATCTACGCTTGCAGCTGAAAAACCAATGTGCGTAAATCCTAATTTCTGTGCTGTATCTTTGATGAACTTTTTTAGTTCAGATTGGGGCAAATCTTATAAATCTTCTAATAAATTTGTTGCTTTGTGAATTTCATAGGTGTCTTCAGTAAAATTTGAGGATTCAGGTTGTGAATTTGAAACTTCAATAAGGATCTCTTTTGCTTTATCTATTTGGTCATCTTTGATTAGTGCTTGAGCAAGATAAACTTTTTGATTTAGTTTTTGTTTTCCTGTTTCTACTGCGAGTTCTAAATATTTAATAGCTTGTTGATTATTGGGCCATGATAGAAAAAAAGGAATATTTGGAGATCTGTGATGTATGGCTCCTAACATAAAATAACCACCTCCATCTTGGTATTCGGGGTTAATCTTAATAATTTCTTCTGATTGCATTTTCATTATATCAGCCACACCTTCATATGCAGCAGTGAGAACACCATAAGCTTTTGCCCAGCTCCCTAAATTAACTAAATGCCAATATTTTAATTCTGTGGAATTGGGAAATTTTTTTATATATAGTTCTCCTAAAGTTTTTCCTTCATTAAAGTTTTGTTTTTTTTGTTCATTATCTTTGACAATAAACTCACCTTTAAAATAAAATGATTTTAATAGGTACAATGCGGCTTCTTTTTCATATTCGGGTTCTTTAATTTTTTTTGAAAAAAATAAGATGGCTTCATTAATGTTAGATTTAGGAGTATTTATTAAATCATCATGTCTGCTTTCATATAATTTTATTCCATTATACATATCTGCTTTTGCTGATGCAATCATCATTGATAGGCAAAAGAATAATAATAAAAATCTTATTAGAGCTTGAAAGTTCATTTTAAAATGATTCTGAGTACATTATTTTAATTTCTCTTCTTGTAAAATCAGCATCAGTTTTTTTATTAATATCATTGAAATTAATTTCCATCATTATGTTTGGAACAATAGCCCATCGAACCCCTGCATTTAAAAAACCTTTATCTTTACCAAAAGTTATGTCATTTACTCCATATTTATCATCATTGTCATTTAGCGCAGCATCATATTCAACTAGTAGAGAAAATGATCGATTTAATTCTTTATCAAATCCAAAAAATAGATTAAGATCTTTATCTTCATCATCATTTTCTGAGATGCTTTTACAAACACCGGCGTGAAGGCCGAAGTTTCCTAATAATGACCAGTTTTTACTTAAAGCCAAGTACATTCCCCAAGCTTTTTGTTCATATCTATTTATTGTTATGACATTATCTTCATCATCATTTTCATATGTTTCAACATATGCACCCCTTCCTTGAGTCTCTAGGCCATAGACTAAAGCAGGCATTGATTGGGATTCCTCATAAATTCTATATTTAATTTGAACTTCTGGTGTAGTTTTATTATACTCCATTTTTTCATCACCTATTAATTTTTGAATGCCAAATGATACGCCAAAGGAAAAATTATTAGTAAAACCTACAGATAGCTTAGGAGTAAAACCTCCATTTTTACTAAGTAATGATTCTAAGGTGAAAGTACCTTTAGGTAATGTCCCTGCCGTAGGTATGCTAACTAAATACAGTGGAGGGTATGACTGCTCAATTTGGCCTAAAGAAAATTGGAATAAAAATAAAATTAATAATTTGTTTTTATATTTAAATAGCTTTTTCATACTTTATAATTTAATTAGTTAATGCAATTTGATTGCGAATTATATTGCCATTTTTATCTATTTCCATTAATTCATGATATTGAGAATCTTGATTAAACTTTATGGTAAATTCTCTTAGTACCATATTAGACGTTCCTCTATACCAAATTTCATGAATTAGATTTTTATTTTCATCATACTTTTTCATTATTTTGCCTATGGGATGATTATTCATTGATAATATTTTATGCTCTATTGGCATATCTTCTTCAAAAATTGTTTTTATGAAATAATTATATTCTCTTGGATTGAAGCCTGGAGAAAAAATATAGCTAAAAAACTTTTTACCAACTTTATTTTTCCCCATTATTGTCTTTTCAATAAGTATATTATTTTCCATATATGCTATGTTTCTTAAAAGGCCATTTTGATCATAAGTGAATATGCGTTTTTTTAGTATACTTAAATTTTTTTCAGATAACCATTCCATGGATGTTATTTTCCCATTATCACCACGAAGGACCTTTATTTTATTACTACTTGAGTATTCATTTTGAATTGGTTTTATATTTTGATAAAGATGAGAAAAAGTTGAATAATATTCAGTAGTTTTTGGCTGTGATTCTGTATTTATGACCATTAATTCTGAAGCGATAGAAATTTTTATGATTGCAAAAAAAGAACCGATTATCCTTAAAATCTTTTTCATTAGATCTCCATTTTAAAAAATAGATTGAGTTGATAGTATCA
>CAZQYT010000204.1:0-1673 GCA_964597475.1 uncultured bacterium
AGGACATTTTAAAAAAGCATTATGTCCTGATGTAGAAAATCACAGAGAGCTTTTACCTACAATAAAAAATATGTTAACAGGAAAAGAAAATAAAAAACTTTTACTATATTGTACAGGAGGAATCAGATGTGAAAAAGCAAGCGCATATCTCCATAAACATAATTTTAAAAACATCAATCAATTAAAAGGTGGAATCATATCATATGCACATCAAGTGAAAAAAGAAAAACTTGATTGTAAATTTAAAGGTAAGAACTTTGTTTTCGATTCTAGAATGGGCGAAGAAATAACTAAAGATATCATTAGTGCATGTCATCAATGTGATAGCCCTGCAAATAGTCATGTAAATTGCAATAATCAAGCATGTCATATTCTATTCATACAATGTGATAAGTGTAATGAAAAATTAAATGGTTGCTGTTCAAAAGAATGTTTGGAAATAACCAACAAACCATTAGAAGAACAAAAAATTGAATGGTTGTTGTTCAATAGAATGTTTAGAGATCACCAACAAGCCATTAGAAGAACAAAAACTAATGAGAAAAAATCCAAATCTGGCAGCACCTCTTAGGAAATTCCAAAAGGGTACTAAACCACGTTTAAAAGATTTATTGAAGAATAAAGCTAAAGACTCTTGAAATATTTAATTAATATTTCTAAACCTCTTAAATATCCATCTTTTCCCATACCTGAAACTTGATCAATGCAAACAGAAGATATAACTGATATTTGGCGAAAATCCTCTCTTTCACGAATATTACTCAAATGAATTTCAACTGCTGGGATGTCAACTGCAGAAATAGTATCTCTTATTGCATAAGAATAATGCGTAAATGCTGCGGGATTAATCAAAATCCCATTCGCCCAATGACGTTCATCTTGAATAGTATCTATGATTTCACCTTCATGGTTAGATTGATGAAATTTAAATGAATGATTAGATGCAATTGGGGTAGTTTGAAGCCACATCATTAGCTCTTCTAATGTTTCTTTACCATAAATTTCAATTTCTCTAGTACCCAATAAATTCAAATTAGGACCATTAATAACTAAAACATTCATAATTGTTCCAATGCATTTATTATTGATTTTGAATCTACTTTATTATTAACAACAGCACTCCCAATTGAATTTAATAAAATAAAATTATGCTTATCGCCCATTTTTTTCTTATCATTTTCTAAAATTAATAACAATTTTTCATTATTTATTTTTGGCAAAACAGGTAAAGGTAATTTTAAAATGGTATCATTTAAAAAACTATGGCTTTCTTCATTTAAATTAGAAAACTTTAATGACAATTTTGAAGCTAAAAGCATACCATAACTTACAGCTTCACCATGCCTAATATTATCAAACCCTAAATAAGTTTCTAAAGCATGGCCAATAGTATGGCCAAAATTTAAAAGCCTCCTTTTTCCTTGCTCTCTTTCATCTTCTACAATTATTCTTGATTTTATTGTAGCGCAACTAATTATGATATCTAAAATTAATGAATCATTATTTTTATTTAATAATACATCTAAATTTTCTGAAACTTTCACAAATAATTTTTTATCTAAGATAGCACCATATTTAATAATTTCACCCATTGCTGAACTAAATTCACGTTTAGGCAAAGTATTTAATAATAATGGGTCTATGACAACTGCCTTAGGTTGCCAAAATGCACC
>CAZQYT010000204.1:1683-3322 GCA_964597475.1 uncultured bacterium
TCAAATTCTTACCTTCTGATAAATTGACTCCTGTTTTTCCACCTATTGAAGAATCAACCATTGCCAAAAGAGTAGTAGGTATTTGAATATAATCAACACCTCGCATGAATATTGCCGCTAAAAAACCTGTCAAATCTCCTACTACACCTCCTCCAAAAGCTAAAAAAGTAGATGAACGATCACAATTTAATTGTAATAATTTGGAAAACAATTTTTCCATGACATTCAATGATTTTGCCTGCTCTCCATCAGGAATTAAAATGAATGAAACATTAAAACCATTGTTTTTCATGGCTTTTTCTAAATCAATACCAAATTGTAAATATATTTCATTTTGAGAAAAAATTATCCAATTTTGGCCTTGATTCATTGGCTCCAATAATTTTGGCAATGAATGTAAAAGACCATTATCAGCCCAAATGGGATACGATCTAGATTGCAGGGGAACACTAATTGTTTTCAATTGAAAATCCTAATTCACCTAATATCATATTCATCACATCTTCAGGGCTCAACTCATCAGTATGAATGACATGCCTAGAAGATTCCATGTAGCATTCTTTTCTTTCCTGCCATATTTGTTCAAGCTTAAACTGCAAATCATCACCATCTCCCAAAAGAGGTCTCTTTGTTGTATTATGTATTCTTTTAGCTAAAGTTTCAGAAGTGGCATGTAAAAAAAATGTTGTACCATTATTTTTTAAACATTTTCTATTAATGGAGTCTAAAACTATGCCACCCCCCGTAGAAAAAATTTGTCCCTTTTGTTTAGATTTTTCATTAAAAAAAGCAGTTTCCATTTCTCTAAATTTTTTTTCACCAAATTCATAAAAAATTTCAGATATTTTCATCGCCATAAACCCTTCTATAGCATCATCAGTATCAATAAATTTCATTTGGGTTTTATCTGCTAATTTCCTACCTACAGTTGACTTCCAACTACCCATCATGCCAATCAAAAAAATATTTTCCATTAAAATTAATATTCTCCAGTTACGCCAATATGCGCTTTTAATTGATCCATGGTATCACCACCAAATTTTTCTAGCATGGCATCAGCCAAAACAAAACACAGCATTGATTCTGCAACAATGGAAGCCGCAGGCACTGAACAAGAATCAGTTCTTTCTTTATGAGCAAGTTGATTTTCTTTGGTATTAATGTCTACAGAACGCAAAGGTTTTATTAATGTAGGTATTGGTTTCATTACTGCTCGTACTACTATGGGTTGTGCGTTACTCATTCCACCTTCTATTCCACCAGCATTATTTGAATATCTTTGATATTTAATGCCATCCCATGCAATTTCATCATGCACTTCACTACCTTTCAATTTTCCAGAATCAAAACCTAAACCAATTTCAATCCCTTTAAATGCATTGACTGACATAATTGATGCAGTTATGCGTGTTTGTAGTTTTACATCCCATTGTACATATGAACCTAAACCATATGGTAAACCTGTAGCATATAATTCAAATATACCGCCAACAGAATCACCTTCTTTTTTAGCCTCATCAATTACTGACATCATTTTTGATTCCGCAGTGCCATCCAAACATCTAACTGGAGATTTATCTACTCTCTAATTTAACTCCTCAGGAGAAAAGCCATCAGGAATTAATGAATCATCTTTAAC
>CAZQYT010000205.1:0-3321 GCA_964597475.1 uncultured bacterium
GAAATGGGGCTCAGATAGAGCCCCATTTTTTTTTAAAAAAAATATAAATAATAATCTCGTTGATAATGTAAATTTATTTATGCCTGAAAATACAAAAAAGAAACTTGCTGCTATTATGTTTAGCAAATTTGTTCAATTTGAAGAGTATCTTGCAGAAGATGAAGATTTTGCTGTAAAAATTTTAGCTGATCACGATAAAATTTTATCTACAGAAATTGATTCTTTTAATGGAAGAATTATAAAAAATATAGATGAAACTGTTTTTTCAGAATTTTTCTCAGCAACTGATGCGGTAAACTGCTCAGTATCAATTCATGATAATCTTATAAAATTAAATTCTAAAAATTCTGATGCATATCAAATAAATGTAAAAGTTGGTATTCATATGGGAGAAGTTTATGAAAAAGAGGGAGATTTATTTGGAGATGGAGTTAATATTGCATCAAGAATACAACCTTTAGCAAAAAAAGGTGGTACAGTAACATCGCAGGCAGTTTATAATGCAATAAGAAGTGATAAAAATATTTTTTCAAGAGATATGGGAAGAGTGTCTCTTAAAAACATTAAAGAACCTGAAAGAGTTTTTAAAGTATATCAAGATGAAATTGAATATAAAAAAGAAACATCAGAACAATTAAAAGAAAAACTTATTTTAAAGGGTGTTAAGCTTTTTGATAGAATATCTACAAAAGAAAAAATTACTTCAATTGCGGTTTTAAATATAAAAAATCTTGGGTCTTCTGAAGATGACTTTTTTTGTTATGGCATAACTGAAGATTTAATATTAGATATTAATAAAGCAAGTAGAATTAAGATTCCAATGATTGCTGATATTATAAAGTTTAAAAATGATGATCAAAAATTAGATGAAATTTCAAAAGAACTTGGTGTAGATAATATTCTTACAGGTAGTTTAATGAAAATGAAAAATAAGTTTAAATTATCTTTACAATTATATAATTGTAATAATTCTTCATTTGTATGGACAGAGGGATGGGAAGATGATATAAAAAATATTAAGAGTGTAAGAGCTAATATTGCAGCTAAAACTTTAAAATCAATTGGTTCAGAAATTCCAGAATCTATTTTAGATAGTTTAAAAGAAAAAAATGAAATTTCTCCTGAAGCTTATGAATTGTTTTTAAAAGCAAAATATGCTGTTTTAAATTCAAAAAGTTCCACTGATAGAGAATTAGCTCAAGAACTATTTAAAAAAGCAATTAATATTGAACCAAATTATCATGAGGCTCGTTACAATTATGCTATGACAATGGTGCATGGGACTCAATTTGAAAGAGCTATTGATATTTTAGATGATGCCCTAATTATAGCAAAAAAAGAACAGGATGATTCAGGCATAGCAGGAATTAATACTATCTATGGTATTATCAATGTTCGATGGGGAAAGTTTGAGAAAGCAGTAACATTTTTTGAAAAAGCACTAAAACAAAGGGCAAAAGAAAAAAATATTCAAGAAGAAGCTAAAATATTAAATAATTTAGGTCATTGTTTTACACAATTAGGACATTTTGATCAGGCATTAGATTATTCAAATCGTTCATTAGATTTAAAAAGAGAAATCTCAGATAAAAAAGGTATAGCTGCAAGCTTGTTTCAAACCTCCTTGATTTATAGAAGAATTAGTGATTACGCTAAAGCTATTAAATATTCCAAAGAATCAATTGAGCTATTTGATGAATTGAATATTACAATGTATGATTGCATATTAAAAATGAATTTAGGTCTTTATCTTGTCTTTGTTGGGAACTTTGAAGATGCTAGAGAAAATTTTAATGAAGCAATAGAAATTAGTAAAAAAATGAATGATATTGGATCTCTTGGAATGTGTCATAGAGGTTTGGGACTTATATTGTTGGATCAAGGGAAATGGTCTTTAGCGCAAAAAGAATTTAAAAAAGCTAATAATTTCCATAAAAAAGCAGAACATACTACAGCTTTTGAGGCAACAACAGTTTTTCTTGGTATGACATATTTTTTTGAAGAAAAATATGATAAATCAAAAGAACTTATAGATAAAGCTGTAATGTTAACACAAAGGAGAAGAGATGTTTCTTTTTATGATACCTCAGCTCGTTCTGCTAAAATTTTATTATCATCAAAATTAAATGAAATTAAAGAAAAAGAAATAGATGAATTCTGTGATTTATTAATTGAATCATCTAAAGTAAAACAGATAAATAGAGAACTCTATTATGCTAGTCAGTCTTATTTAAATTTAGGCAATAAAGCTAAAGCAGATAAATACCAAAAAATGTGTAGAGAGGGTTTGCTTAAAGATTCAAAAAAAATATCTGATAAAGAGCTAAGAAATGGATATTTGAATAAGTCTTTGCATAAAAACATGCTAAATGAAACAGCAGTTTCTTTTATCCAAACTGATAATAAGGATTTAGTAAAAGATTCTAAAAATGATAAAAATAATAGTTTGTTAAGTAAAGTTGAAGTAAATATATCTGATATAGAAAATTTATCTGAATATTGTTATCAATTAACACAAAATGAATTTTATAATTTTTGTCCGCATTGTTGTTTTAATAACACTAAACATGATTTCAAATTTTGTCCTGATTGTGGATTTTCTCTTCAAAGAACATAGATAAGGTTAATTATATTGAATAATAATGATTATAAATCAACAATAATGATTACAGATATTGTCGGATATAGCAAATTATCTGGAGATAATCAAGATGTTGCATTAGAGCTTCTTAAAGAACATGATAAAATTCTATTTAATTCTCTTAAAAAGAACAAAGGAAATATCTTGAAAAATAGGGGAGATGGCGTTATTTCACAATTTAATGATTCTGTTAAAGCTATCCATTGTGCAGTTGATATTCAAAGGAAACTTGATAAAAGAAATTCACTTAACATAAAAGAAAGAAAATTATGTATAAGAATAGGCATTCATTATGGCGAATTTATTAGAGAAGGAGATGAAATACATGGTGATTGTATTAATATTGCTTCAAAATTAGAACCACTTGCTCCAAGTGGAGGGATTGTTATTAGTAAAGAATTATGTAATAAGGTTAAAAATGCTGAAAGTATTTATTTAAGAGAGTATAAATTAATTACATTTGAAAATAAATCTGATGAAATGACCTATGAAGTATATACTGATATTTTCAATTGGTATAAAAATATAAAAAAGAAAAAAACTGTTAAATGCACTGGTGATTTATTAAAAAAATCTCATGATTATTTTCATCAAGGCGACTATTCAGAAGCAATAAAAAATTCTGTATTATTTAAAGAATCCTCAGATTGCAAAGATTTATTAAATATTAAATCTTTTTT